>DATFCB010000389.1:0-17121 GCA_035253525.1 Pyrinomonadaceae bacterium
GAATCACCTTGAAAAACTATTGCCGCGTGCGCTCGAATTTCAGCGAGCCGTTTTGGTGAGGGACCCAGCGTGTGTTCCACTTGGCCTCGAAGCGGCGGCGGTTCTCGTCGAACAACTCCGCGTACTCGCCGCGCTCGATCAACTTCTTGAACGCCGCCTGCCCGAAGTGATGTATGAACACGTCGGCGGCGCAGACGACGCGCAAGCCCGCGGCCTTGACGCGCTCCGTGTAATCGTCGTCCTCGAACATGCCCGCGCCGAACTGTTCGTCCAGCGGGCCGATTCGTTCGTAAGTCTCGCGCCGCAGCGCCACGCAGAACATGGCGAGCATCCTGATGTCCGCGACCTCGCCTTCGTGTTGCCGCGCGCGCACGTCCGCGAATGTTTCCATCTCGGCCCACGTCTCGTAGCTCACTTCCACCTTCGCCTCGTTCCCGACAAAATTCGTGACGGGGCCGACCATGCCGACATGCGGGTCGTCCAGGTGTTTTAACAGGCGACTCAGCCAGCCGACGGGGACGACCGTGTCGTTGTTCAGAAGAACAATGCTCTCACCCGTGCTGGCGGCGATGCCCTGATTGTTCGCCCTGGCGAAGCCGTGATTCGCGGGGTTCAGGATGACGCGAACGTGCGGATGCTCTGCGGCGAGTTGGCGCAGGAATTCGGGGGTGCCGTCGGACGAATTGTTGTCAACGACGATCACCTCGTAGTTGAGCTGCTCTGTGTTACGCAGGACGCTCTCAAGACAGAGTTTGTTAAGGGCCAGATTGTTGTAGGTGACGATGACGATGCTGGCGCGCGGGATAGTTTCGGAGAGGGCCGTGATGATGGTTTCGTATCTAGCCTGCCAGGAATTGTGCCGCGCGAACTCGCGGCGGCGCACCCTCAATTCCTGGTCGTCTTCCTTCACGGCCGCGTCGAGCTTGGCGAGAAAATCTTCACGGTCGCGCGCGACGTACAGGTATTCGTGGAATGGCTGTAATTCCGAGAGGGCGACCGAGACGACCGCCTTGCCCGCGCTCAGGTATTCGTACATCTTGACGGGGTCCGTGGCGTGCGTGATGGCGTTGAGCTTGAAGGGAATCAGGCAGGCGTCGAAGTGATAGAGATACTGCGGCATCGTCTCGTAAGGTTGCTGGCCGAGCAGCCTGACGTTCGGCAGTGATTCGAGTTCGGAGACATCAACGTCAAAGATTCCGCCGAGCAGGACGAACGAGTAATTGGGCCGCTGGCGCGCGACGTGTGTCATCAATTCAAGGTCGAACCAATCCGCAATCGCGCCGTAGTAGCCCACGAGCGGGCGCGAGTTCTTTTCGAGCAGCGTGTTCGGCCGGCAGCGTCTTTCGTAGTATTCAAAGTCAACGCCGTTTCGCACGAGAGCCGAAAGGCCCTGACGCAACGCGCGCCACTTCTCGTAAAGGGCCGCGGCCGTCACGACGAGCAGGTCGCACTCGCGCACCAACTCATGTTCGACTCTCGTCACGGCCTGCGTCACGCCTGGAAACCCTTCCCACTCGTCCATGCAGTCATAGATGACGTGCCATCCCCAACGCTTCTTAGTCGAGAGCGCCACGTCCTTCCACGACGGAGTCATGGCGTAAGCTATCGCGTCGTCAATCTGGCAGGCGCGTCGTAGTTCGCCGAGCGAGTCGAGGAGAGACTCGGCGTGCGCGCCGCTCATGACTTCCTGATTGATGCGTGGCTGGCGCGCGGCCGCGAGCGTGACTTCGTAAACGTTCTTCTTAATCTCTTGTAAAGAGAAGCGCGGCTCGGCGTCGGCGGGAAGTATCTCTTTGAGCTTGATGCAAAAGACCCTGTGGCCGTGGGCGGCGAACTGCGACATGAGTTGCTGCGGGCGCTGGTAGCGGAAGTCCCAATCAATAATGGAAAAGCAGATCACGTCCGGCCTGTGAAGAGGCGCGGGCGTCTTCTCGTCAAGAAGTTTCGACAATTGTCTCGCGTCCGGTTGCGGGAGCAGAATTAGTGAGTCCTTGAAGGCATCAATTCGGCAAACTTTGGGCGCGATTGGAGCAAGCGACTCGTGAAACTCTCGCCCGTCCGCTCCCGGCCTTGCGCGACGCCTTCTCAGCGGCCGTATAAACTTGTCATAGACAGGCTCGAAATAACGCATCTTGATGCGGCCCAGGCGATTCACCCAGCGCCACGACCTCGTGTTGAGAATCGCGTTCAGCCTCGTCTCTTTGGCGTTGAGTTCCGAGGAGAGCGCATCAATCGTCTCTTGTTGTGCGCGCAGAGACGTTTCAGTCTCTTGATTAAGGGCTTGCCATTCAGTTGAAAGGGAACTGATTTTCTGTTCGCTTTCACGTAGGGCGGCCGAGAGCGCTTCGAGTTGTTGCTCCTTATCCTGAACTTGCCAAGCGAGCGCATTGACCTCGTGCTCTTTGTCCAGGCGGATTCTCAGGCGTTGGCCGAGTTGCGAAAAGAGTTCACGAACGGCGGCCTGCTCCGCTGCCGACGTTGACAGCAACGCTCGAAGAGGCTCCGGCACGCTTGAGCCTGTCGCAAGCACGCCCAGACCGTGCTCGTGCGTGAACTCAAAATTCGGGTAACGCGGCCTCAGTTCCTCCCACAATCTCCACACTCCGAAGTCGCGCTCGCGCACGTTGATGTCGTGAAGGAGCACGACGCCGCGCCCGCTCATCTTCGGCAGCCACGTCTCGAAGTCGTGCCTGACGGCTTCGTAAGTGTGATAGCCGTCAATGTGCAGCAGGTCAATCGTGCCGTCATCGAAGCCGTGGGCGGCCTCGTCAAACGTGCTTTGAATCAGCGTGGAGAATTCGCCGTAGAGAGGGTCGTGATGATTTTTCAGGTCTTCGAGGATTGCCGCGCCTTCGTAAAAGCCGCTCTGCTCGTCGCCCTCCCATGTATCCACGGCGTAGCACCGCGTATCTAATCTCAACTCTCTGACCGCCTGGCAAAAGGCGCAGTACGAGACGCCGCCAAACGCGCCCAACTCGACCAGCACGCGCGGCCGCAACGCGTCCACCAGAAACATCGCGAAAGGGACGTGCGCGGCCCACGCGGTCGGCGCGAGCCTTAGCGGATACGAGAGAGAAACTGGGTAATCGAGCGGGTTGAACTTTGGCATTCCGTAATGGCAGGTCGCTTCTCTGAAGGCTTAGCGCTTCAGCTTCCTGAGATAGCCTTTCGGGTTAAAGGTGACGAAGAATTTTTCACGCTCGCTGTCCGCGACGAAGCAATCCGTCTCCCGCAGGAACTGTTCGACGGCTTCCCACGGCCCGGCCCCGTGAAGTTGAAAGACGGGGTGGCCGTTGACGTTCGTGTCCTCGACTATGAGATAGCTTTCTTCGGTGACCAGCTCGCCGTAAATGCGTAGCTCGTCGAGCACGTGCCCCTTGCTGTGGTCGGAATCGAGGACGACCATCACCGGCCCCGCGTCTTTAACAATATCCTTGATTTGGCACACCAGCTTTTCATCAACGGACGAGCCCCGCAGGTATTTGATCCTCGGATGCGCGGGACGGTTCATTTGCTCTTCGATGTCAATCGTTATCACCTCCCCGCCCCCGAGCAGGTCGCACACGGAGGCCAGAAAGAGCGCGCTCCCGCCGGCGGCCGTCCCCGTCTCGATGACGTAGCGCGGGCGCAACTCGAAAAGTATCTCCTGATAAATCCAAAGGTCGAGCGGGCACTTAAAGGTCTTGACGCCGAGCCAGAAGGTGTCGCGCCAGACGCCCGACTCGTAATACTGCTCGTGGAACTGTTCGGTGATTGAGCGCACGCTTTCGAGCTAACCCCGCCGCCAGTAAATTCCCGTCCAATCAATCGGAATCATCTCTTCCGAAACGTCATAAGATTGGCGGAAGTCATGCACGGCTTTGCGACAAGTGGGGACCGCGCCGTAATCGTCAACAATCAGGTAGCCGCCGCGAGACAGTTTCGGATAAAGACTCTCCAGCGCGACGTAAGTTGATTCGTACATATCGCCGTCGAGGCGTATCAGAGACAATGCTTCGACGGGGGCCGACGGCAAAGTCTCACGAAACCAGCCTTGAAGGAAACGCACCTGCTCGTCCAACAAACCATACTTCTCAAAATTGGCACACACCTCGTCGAGCGAGACGGCGAGTTCCCGGTAGGTGTGTGTCACGTCGCCTTCGTCCGCAGGGTATCGGGCCGCGTCCGGCTCGGGTAGACCGCGAAACGAGTCCGCGCCCCAGACGCGGCGGACGCTGTCGCCGTGCGCTTTCAAGATCGCGCGCATGAAGATGAGCGCGCCGCCGCGCCAGACGCCCGTCTCGATTAAATCGCCGGGTACATTTCGTTCGATAATATCTTCGACGCAAGCCTGAATGTTCTCAAGACGACTCCACCCAATCATCGTCTGCGCCATCGCGGGCCATTCGCGCCCCTCGATTCTTTGCCGCGCGTCGAACGGCTTAATCTTCTGCTCGTGCTCGCTGTAAATCAGGTTGAGCAGGCTGCGCTTCATCACGTCCAGATAAAGACGGCGCACGTCGTCGAGTTCGTCTGTCGCTCGCCTCCTCAATCCACGCGCTCCCATGTCGAAGTGGTGAGGACTGGGCCATAAATGGGGCAGTATGCCTCGCCGTTGCCGTAGCTGTTTCGCCAGACGACCTCAAACCAGGCCGCGTTGTGCAGCCCGTCAATAATGCCCTGATATTTATTCGCGATGCTGACGCTCAGCAGATACCGGCCGCTCCCGAGCCTGAGCGGCGGGAGCGTGCAGCGGACGCGGGCGGGCTGAGCGATGTCCGGGATGGAGCGGTCCTGAAAATAGGTGGCGGCCGTGGTGATGCGCTGTCCCGTGCTGTCCTCTATGGAGAGGGCAATCCTCGGCCCGCTGATAGGGGCGTCCGGCTGAATAAGAATCTCCGCGATCATCGGGTCGTCGGGATGAAAACGCATCGTCGGCGGGCCGTTGCCGGCGCGCAGTGTCAGGCGGCGGATGACGGGCGCGCAGCCGGGCAGCCGCGCCGGATGATTCGACAAATCGAAATCACCGTTTTCGTCGAGCGACGCGTCGGCCAGGTAGCGCGTGATGATCGAAGAGGCAGTGCCCTCTTCGGTGAGCTTCCCGGATTGAATGAGAAAGACGCGGTTGCACATCTGCTGGACGGCGGTCATGTTGTGACTGACGAACAAGACTGTCCGCCCGGCGCTGCTCACCTCTTTCATCTTCCTCAAACATTTATTCTGGAACGCGGCGTCGCCGACGGCCAGCACTTCGTCGAGCAATAAAATCTCCGGGTCGAGGTGCGCGGCGACCGCGAACGCGAGGCGCAGGTACATGCCGCTCGAATAGTGCTTGACGGGCGTGTCGAGGAACCGCTCTATCTCCGCGAAGGCGACTATCTCGTCAAACTTACGCGCAATCTCTTTGCGCTTCATGCCGAGGATAGCGCCGTTGAGGTAGATGTTTTCGCGGCCCGAGAGGTCTGGATGAAAACCCGTCCCGACTTCCATCAGGCTCCCCACGGTCCCGTAGATGTCTGCGTAGCCCGCTGTGGGTTTGGTGACGCGGGAGAGAATTTTAAGGAGCGTACTTTTACCCGCGCCGTTACGCCCGATGACCCCGACCACTTCGCCGTGGCCCACTTCAAAACTCACGTCGTCGAGCGCACGCAGTAATCCACCCCTTGCGTCGCCACGCCGCGCCGCCCGCGAGAAAGGCGACGCGAGCTTTCCGGCGAACGCTTCGCGCAACGTCGGCCGGACGCCCGAACGCGGCCCGAGGCGGTAGGTTTTGCTCAATCCCTCGACTTTAATAATCGGTTTCATCAGGCTTAAGTTGATTGTTGCTAGACCACGTCGGCGAAGTTCTCTTCGGCCTTTTGAAAAGAGTAAGTTGAATAAACGAGGACGAGCGCCGTGACGATTGCCGAGACGCCTATGCCGGCCCAATCAATCCTGAGGCCGAAGAGGGAAGCGCGCATGCCTTCTATGATTCCCGCCAGGGGATTGAGCCGGTAAAGCATGTGCCATTTCTCCGGCACCACGTCCGCAGAGTAAATAATCGGCGAGGCGAACATCCAGAGTTGCAGGGCGACGGGCAGCAGCGTCCCTACGTCACGATACCTGACGTTCAGGGCCGCCGACCAAAGACCGCAGCCCGTGGCAAGCAGCGTCAGTTGCAGGAGCAGCAGCGGGAAGAGAAGCATGTTCCAGGACGGCCCGAACCCGTAATAGAGCAGCATCACGAAGAGAATGACGGCCGCCACGCAGAAGTCCGCGAGCCTGACGACGACCGCTGCGAGCGGCAGGAAGAGGCGCGGGAAATAGATTTTTGTAATCAGGTGAGCGCTGCCCGCGAGACTGTGGCTGCTGCTCGAAACGGCGTTGGCGAAGAAGACCCACGGGAGAAGGCCCGCGTAAACGAAGACGGAGTAGGGCACGCCGTGCGAGGATATTCCGACCAACTGGCCCAGAAAAATTGTGAAGATGAGTGTCATCAGGAGCGGCTGCAAGACGACCCACGCCGCGCCCAGAACGGTCTGCTTATAGCGCGTCTTGAGATCGCGCCAGACGAAAAAATAGAATAACTCGTGATGCTCCCACAACTCGCCCACGTCAAGCGTGCCCCAACGCCTCGCGGGCCGGATTCTCGTGACGGGCTCGTCCGTCAGCGCTGGCGACGAATGAGAATTATTCGACGAGCGGGCGTCGCCGTCCTCCGCTTGCTGTCTGGGAGTAATGATTTTTTCCGGGGCCAACATGTTTGGGGATTTCACTCGCGGTGTAAGTTCATCCGGGCCTGCTTACATTTCATGCTCAACTCTTTGCCTGTAACCTGTCTCTTCGTCCGATGAACAATGGCGAAAGACGCTGCTTATCTCGCGCGCTCGTCCGAGTGCCCGTGTCGGACAAAGGCTTAAGGCAATTCTCCATCCTTTAGCAGTTTTAGCCCATTTCAGGGGTTTTGTCAGTGGCTCCCATTATATTCGCATAGATGTGGATTGTATTGAGAAAATTATTTTGGGCGCGGAATCTCGGCGGGTCAATTCCCTGAGCAATATCTAAAAGGCGCGGGTTTTAAACGCGTGCCACGGTGTCTTGACTGGCGGGCATATTTCGGTCAGTATGCGTGCGTTTGATTACTGGCTGCCTCCGGGCCTGCGTATCTTTCCTTCCAGTTCGGACCAGCTTCCCACTGACTTTTTTACCCTGTCGCTTAGGTGACAGCGCCCGTCCAACAGCGTATTCCAACCGAGGACCATGAATCTATCTGCGACTCGTAGACACCCAGGATCATCGAGATTGCAGAGAGCAGTAGCCCCCTGAGACCTTCAAGGAGAGCTTGAAATGCCGCGTACACTCCTTCGCCGCTTCCTTTCCTCCGCCATCAATCGGAAGCGGACCATCATCGTTGCGTTGGTTCCAGTAGTAATTGCCTCAGTCATATCATTTCTGGCAATCCCCGCTTCGACCAAAAATATTAAAGGCGGCGACAACCGAAGTGCTGCTGCGAGGGCGACGGCAACTGCTTTGCCTCAAACTCAGCGAGGTGACGAAAAGCAAGATGCTCAGGAGGCGGAACCGCTAAAGAAGGAGTTGTTTGAAGGGCACGAAGCGGTGGCCGGCGAGGTGTTAGTTAAATTCCGCGACGAGGCGGACTCGTTCGTCGGCGATCAAGCTGCCTTCAAGACGAAGCTGCTTGCCGTGGATCAGGAATTGGATGCGGACATTGATATTGAAGTAGGCGGCCGGGGCACACGTCGCATACGTTCCCGCAGTAAAGATGTCGCGACCCTCGTGTACCAGCTCTCGGCGCGCCCGGACGTTCTCTTCGCCGAGCCGAATTATCTAATTTACGGAGACGCCGTCCCCAACGACACCAACTTCCTCTCCCAATGGAACATGAGGAATAATTTCGCGGCGGACATTGATGCCGTGTCGGCGTGGAACGCAACCGTCGGCTCGCCGCGCAATCCCGTTGTCGCCGTCCTTGACACGGGGGTGGACTACAACCACCCCGACCTGACCGGAAATATGTGGTCGGCGCCCACCGCCTTTACCGTCACCCTCAACGGCCGCACCATCAACTGCGCCGCGGGCACTCACGGCTTTAATACCATCACAAAGTCTTGCGACCCGCTGGACGACAACGGCCACGGGACGCACGTCGCGGGCATCATCGGGGCGACCGGCAACAACGGCCTCGGGGTGGCCGGCGTCAACTGGGCGACCAGCATCATGGCAATCAAACTTCTCGATTCCACCGGGGCGGGCGTCGGGACCATCGCGGACACGCTGGACGCGTTCGAATTCGTCAGGCAGGTTAAGCTCAAATTCGCTCCGACGGACAGCGCGAACGTGCGTGTGCTCAACACCAGTTGGGGCGAGGGCAACTTCTCCCAGGCGCTTCTGGACGAGATCAACGCGGCCAATTCGAGCGACATGCTGCTGGTCGCATCGGCCGGTAACACGGGCACTGATAACGACGCCACGCCTCACTACCCATCGGGCTATAACGCGCCTAACGTGGTAGCCGTGGCGGCGACGGACAACCACGGTAATCTCACCTCGTTCTCGAACTTCGGAGCCACGGGCGTGGATTTAGCGGCCCCCGGCCTCTTCATCAACTCGACTCTCCCAGGTTCCACCTACGGCAGCAGGGACGGGACCTCGCAGGCCACGCCCCACGTCGCGGGGGCCGCCGCCTTACTGCTCTCGCGCTGCGCGCTGACGACCTCGGCTTTGAAGGCGGCGCTCCTCAACAATACGGACCCGGACCCGACGCTGACCGGCAAGATAGCGACGGGCGGACGCCTCAACGTGGACACGGCGCTACGCAACGCCTGCGGCTTGCCTAATTTCACCGTCTCCATCAGTCCGGCCTCGCGCCTCGTCTCGCAGGGGTCGAGCACGACTTACACAATCACGGTCACGGCCACGGGCGGTTTCACCGGCACCGTAACTGTGAAGCCCGGTGTGCCGCTCGGCGCGACAGGCGACTTCCTCTCAATCGATATCAATACTTCGGGGACGGCCACGTTGACGGTAACTAACAACAACGTCGCCCTCGGCACGCACCCACTTCTCGTCAGGGCTGTCAGCGGCGACATGCACCGCACCGCGCTCACCTCCCTGACCGCCCCGGACTACTTTATTAGCGCCATGCCCTCGGCGCAGTCCGTCCAGGCCGGCAACAGCGTCAACTACACGGCCAGCCTGACGCCCATAGCGGGTTTCACCGGGCCGGTCACCTTCAGCACCACGGGGCTGCCCATCGGGGCGACGGCCACCTTCACCCCGTCGGCGGTCACCACGTCCGGGTCAACTACGCTCAAGGTGAACACCGCGCTGACGACGACGCCCGGCACCTATTCCTTCAACATCGTCGGGACTGCGGGCGGCACACAACGCACCGTCCCTGCCGTGCTGACCGTCACGTCGCCGCCGCCCGATTTCGTGTTCACGGGAAACGTCTCTTTTATCAGAGCTGTCAACGTGTCTCTTACTGACAAGGAATCTCTCGCCATCGTCCCGGTAGGAGGGTTCAATGGAACTGTCAGCTTTAGCGTCAGCGGATTGCCAGCCGGGGCCAAAGCCTATTTCAGTCCACAGACTATCAGCACCTCCGGCTCAACCCTCATGAGTGTAGACCCCGGCACGACCAACGTAGACGGAACTTTCCCTCTCACGATTACCGCTTCCAGCGGGAGCCTGAGTCATTCCACCACCACGTCGCTGATTATCCCCAACTCAACCTTTGGCACCGACGGTCGGGTCATAGACACTCTCAACCCCGTCAATCTTGATAATAAGTCCATTCAAACAAACGCCATGATTCTTCAGCCTGACGGCAAGATTCTGGTGGCAGTGTCCCGCGGAGGAGAAAACGTCTTCGCCGTGCAGCGGTTTAATAGCGACGGCAGTCGCGACACCAGCTTTGGTTCTTCAGGAGTAGCCGTTGGAGTCCCTGCGGTATATGGTCAGGGAGGCTTCTCTGATGCTCAACCCGCCGGTCTTGCTCTTCAACCCGACGGTAAAATTCTGGTCGTGGGCCGTGCCTTCAGAGATTATCAGCACATATCTTCGGTGAGCGTCCTGATGCGTTTTAACAGTAACGGCAGCTTGGATAATGGAGCTGTTGGTGATTCCACGCCTGGCGACCACTTCGGCGACGGACCCGTCTATGGCATGTCAGTCTATTACAAAAACTCTCTCTCTATTAATGAGGGACGCGCCGTCGTTGTCCAACCGGACGGCCACATCATTGTGCTTGCCGTAGTGAATGGTGAGGGCGCACTGCTTAAATATAATTCTTCCGGTGCATGGCCCGGTCTCCCGTTTGTCATCAACAATGGGTTCGCACGGACTCTGGCTGCGCAGGCTGACGGGAAACTGGTCGTCGGGGGGTCGCTCCCTTACGGTGGCTACCATTTCTGGCTCGCGCGCTTCAACAGTGATTTCAGCATTGATGACGGTTCGAATCTTGACTCCACACCGGGGGACTCTTTTGGCTCTGGTCAGGTCTATACCCCCTTCGAGAGTTCTACCGACCCGAATGCGGAGGTGCTTTCGCTGGCAATCCAATCGAACGGCAAAATCGTCGCGGCCGGAAGAGCCTTTACTCCGGCCGGCAATGCGTTCGCTTTAGCGCGTTACAACAGTAACGGCAGCCTTGACACGACCTTTGACCAGGACGGCAAGCTCACCACAAAATTCGGCATCGCTTCTGATAAATACTCTGAGGAACAGGTCTCTACCGTAGCGATTCAGCCGGATGGAAAGATCGTCGCCGCCGGTTATGCCTTAATCGGTCCATTCGGTATTCAAGACTATGATTTCGCTTTAGCGCGCTACAACAGTAACGGCAGTTTGGACACGGGCTTTGGTAACAACGGGAAGAAGACCACAGACTTCTTCGGGATGGAAGATAAAGCCCATGCGATGGTACTACAACCCGACGGTAAGATTTTGCTGGCCGGGGAAGCTAAGATTTTTTTCCCTGGACTTGATTACCCGCGGAACTACTGGCAGTTTCTCGCGCTCGCACGCTACAACGGCCAGACCTATAGCATTGGCGGCAAGGTGACCTCCGGGGCTACCGCGTTATCCGGCGTGACCGTCAACCTCAGCGGCTCACGAACGGCGGCTGTCACTACGGACGGCAACGGCAACTACTCTTTCACCAACCTGGCTGCCGAGGGGAACTACACGGTGACGCCCTCGAAGACCAACTACAATTTCAACCCGGCAGGTACAACCTACACGAACCTGAGCGCGAACCAGACGCGAGACTTCGCGGCGACCTTGAAGACCTACACGGTCAGCGGCGTGGTTAAGCTTGGCACGACCGGCATGTCAGGGGTGACGGTGAAGCTGACCAGCCCGACCCCTGCGGGCTTTACGGAACGCACGGCGACGACCGGTATCACGGGCGCATACTCCTTCACGAATGTCCCGGCGGCGCGCAGCTACACGGTGACCCCGACGAAGACCGGCTATCAGTTCACCCCGGCAAACAAGGCACTGGCGAACCTGAGCGCGAGCCAGACGATGGTCAATTTCGCGGTCAAAGTTTTCTCGGTCGGTGGGACAGTCAAACTCGGCACTGCCGCCGTCCCAGGGGTAACCATGAAACTGACCAGCCCGACCCCGTCAGGTTTTACGGCGCGCACGGCGACGACCAGCGCCGCGGGCGGCTACTCGTTCACGAATGTTCCGGCGGGGCGCACCTACGTGGTGACGCCGACGAAGACCGGCTACCAGTTCACACCGCCGACTAAATCGCTCGCCAACCTCTCCACCAATCAGACGGCCGTGAGCTTTCTGGTCAAGGTTTATTCGATTAGCGGGCGGGTCACCAGGACGGGCACGACGACGGGAATACAGAGCGTGACGATGACGTTGACGAGTCCCACGCCCGCCGGGTTTGCTGCCCGGACTGTCTCGACGAGCGCGACGGGAGCTTACACGTTCACGAACTTACCGGCCGGCCGTAATTACACCATCAAGCCGACCCGGACGGGCTATACGTTCAGCCCCTTGACGAGAGACATTCTGAATTTAAGTGCCAACATACTTGCCGGGGCGACGACGGGCTTTAGCGGGACGGGGCCATAATTTATTTCAGGCTAGTGTCCGGGGGCGAGACTATTTTGTGAGGATGGCGCAGAGCTTGGCTGCGTCAATGTTACCGCCGGACACTACGCAGACTACACGGCCTGCTCCGCCCATGCCTTCGAGGGCGCAGGCCACAGGGCAAGCCCCCGCGCCTTCGGCGATGACGCGGTTTCGTTCGGCCAGAAGCCGCAGCGCGCCCGCGACCTGCTCAAGGCTGACGACGAGTGAGCCGTCGAGTAGTGCGCGCGCACGCTCGAACATGGACGGGAAAACACCACGGCCGCCGATGCCGTCCACGAAGGAGGGCTGGTAAACGATCTCGCGCGGCGAGCCCGCCGCGAGCGACGCGGCGAGCGGCGCGGCCGTCTCCACTTCGGCCGCGTATATCCTGCACGCGGGCCTCAGTTCGCGCATCGCCGCCGCGATTCCGCAAGCGAGCCCACCGCCGCCCCAGGGGATGATGATGGCTTCAACTTCGGGGAGGTCTTCGAGGATTTCCAGCGCGATTGTCCCGTTGCCGGCCATCACGTCCAGGTCGTCGAAGGCGTGTATGAAATGCGCGTTGACGCCCGCGTAGGCGCGGCTCTCGAAGACCGCCCACCACTCCTCGAACGGGACTTTGATGACGCTCCCTCCGAGCCGCTCGATGGCCCTGATTTTAGTTTCAGGCGCAGTCTCAGGCGCGACGACCGTGCACGGGACGCCGAGTTCGCGCGCGCGCCACGCGACTCCCTGCGCCATGTTACCTGCCGACGCCGTGAGCACCCCTTCGGCCAGCGTCTCGCGCGGCAGCCGCCCCATCGCGTTCGACGCGCCGCGTATCTTAAACGAGCCGATGGGCTGAAGGTTTTCCAGCTTGAGATAAATCTCCGCGGGCGCGTCCGTGACGTTTAGCCGGACGAGCGGCGTACGTATCGCCGCGCCGCTGATTGTGCGGCGCGCTTCCTCGACGGCGGCGAGCGTTGGCAGCATTACCGTTCCCTTTCATCCCGCGAGACGCCGGTCCAATTTCAGAAACGCACCCACGTGCCCGCGCCGGTCTCTTTACATTTCCTGTACAGATACTCGGCGGCCGCGAGGTCTTCGACGGCCAGCCCCAGAGACTTGAACAGCGTAATCTCATCCGGGGAAGTCCGGCCCTGCCTGGTCCCGTTAAGCACCTCTCCCAACTCGGCGCGAATGTGTCCGGGGGCGACGACTCCGTCACGCACGGCGAGCAGGTAGTCGCCTGCTTCGTTGACGACTGATTCGACCCTGTCCACGAAGAGGCTCGACGCGGCCACTGTCGCCCCGTCCAATTCGCGCGTGTTCGGTGTGCAAGCCCCGACCGCGTTCAAGTGTGCGCCCGCCGCTATCCACTCGCGCCGCACGCACGGTTCCGCCGAGTTCGTCGCCGTCACTATCAAATCCGCCCCGCGCAACGCGGCCTCGATTGTCTCGACCGGCTCGATTGGAAACGCGTATCTCCCACTCAACTCTTCGGCGAGCTTGCGCGCGCTCGCGCCGCCACGGCTAGCCACGCGGCACCGTCTGATTCGGCGGACGTGAGACATCGCCTCTATGTGTGCGCGTGCCTGCACGCCCGCGCCGATGACACACAAATCGCCCGCGCCTTCGTTTGCCAGCGCGCGCGTTGCGACGCCTGAGACGGCCGCAGTGCGCACGGCCGTCACCGCCGACGCGTTGATAACCGCCAACAGCTCGCCCGACTCCGCGCTGAAGAGTAGGACGGCCCCCTGGTGCGAGTCCTTGCCCCGCGCCGCGTTTCCGGGGAAGACGCAGATGGCCTTCAGGCCGAGGGCCGGTTGAGCGCCGGAGATGTAAGAAGGCATGAGTCCCATGATGCCTGCGGCGTCAGGCGGGCGGACGATGGTCCGCAACGGCTGATAGACCAGCCCTTCGGCGAGCGAGACGAGTGCCCCCTGCATGAGCGGGATACATTCCCCCATTGGGAGGAGCGCGCCGACCTCGTCGTGGCTGAGAAGCAGGACGTTCATTTCGTTTATGACTCATTAAAACCCAGGCTCAACTCCTTTGCGTCTTTGCGCCTTTGCGAGAGAAAACCGTCTCACGCAAAGTCGCAAAGACGCAAAGGGGTTGAGTCAGTCATCGTAAAGTAGACCTGGCGGGCAAGTCCATCGTTTTGTCTTCACACAGCCGCTGTATGATGTTGGAAACTTGGTATAATTCTGCGATGACTGATGACCTGTCAAATCTGGGTTGGGATGAGTTTTTCGAGACTCGCTTTGAGCCTTACCGCGCCGACGGCTTAGAAGCCGCCCGCGTCGCGCTCGAATATAATCACCTTTATCGCGTGCTCGGCGCGCGCGGGGAATTGCTCGCGGACGTGGCGGGAAAGTTGAGGCATGAGGCCGCGAGCCGCGCAGACCTGCCGGCGGTGGGCGACTGGGTTGCGATAGAGCCGCGCCGCGAGGAGGGCAGGGCGACGATTCATGCCCTGCTGCCACGAAGGAGCAAATTCGTGCGCAAGGCTGCGGGCTCTCGCACAGAGGAGCAAATCGTCGGGGCCAACATAGACACTGTCTTCCTGGTCACTTCGCTCAACCAGGATTTCAACCTGCGCCGGCTCGAACGCTACCTGATCGTCGCGCGCGAGAGCGGGGCCAGTCCCGTCGTCGTTCTCAGCAAGGCCGATTTGTGCGGCGAGATTGAAGACAGGCTCGCGGAAATTCAGACGGTGGCGGCGGGTGTGCCAATTCACGCCGTCAGCGTCGTCAGGCGGGAGGGGCTGGAAGAGTTGGCACAGTATTTCCGGCACGGGCAGACCGTCGCGCTCCTCGGATCAAGCGGGGTCGGGAAATCAACCCTGATTAATCACCTGCTCGGCAGCGACGTGCAGAGGGTGCTTGAGGTGCGCTCGACGGACGACCGGGGCCGGCACGCGACGACGCACCGCGAGTTGTTTCTCCTGCCGCAGGGCGGGCTCGTGCTCGACACGCCAGGGATGCGCGAGCTGCACCTCTGGGAAGGGGAAGAGAGCCTTCATGTCGCTTTCGACGACATAGAGGCTTTAGTCCGCGGTTGCCGCTTCAATGATTGCAGGCACAGGGACGAGCCGGGGTGCGCGATTCGAGAGGCGCTGGCCGACGGGACGATTGACGCTGCGAGATACGGCAGCTACGAGAAGCTACAAAAGGAGCTACAGCACGTGGCCCGCAAGCAGGACATCAACGCACAGCTTACGGAGAAGAAGCGTTGGAAGAAGCTCACGCGGATGGCGAGCGAGCGCGGAAAAGATAAGCGTAGATAAGATTGGGGGGCGGCTCGCCCGGCAAAGGAAGAAACGCAGTCTCACGCCAAGGCGCAAAGCCGCGAAGAAAGCGCGCAAGGAGGTGAAGCTCTCAACCTCTTTGCGGTCTTCTTCGCGGCTTTGCGCCTTGGCGTGAGATTCTCCCCGGATGAAGATGGCCCACAATACTTACCAAACTCTCACGCGCGCCTCGGGGGCCAGGTAGAGCTTGCGCCCCGGCTGGATGCTGAAGGCTTGATACCATGCATCAAGGTTGCGCACCGTGTCGGCCCGATATTCGTCGGGGGCGTGACCGTCAGTCGCCACCTGGAGCTTCAACACCTCCGGCCGTAGCTTGCCACGCCAACTCTGTCCGTAGGCTATGAAAAAACGCTGGTCACCCGTGAAGCCTTGCGACTCCGGCGCGGGCTTGCCGCCATAGGCGCTCCGGTAACCGTCGTAAGCCGCCGAGAGTCCGGCCACGTCGGCGATGTTCTCGCTCAACGTCAGCTTGCCGTTGACATGGAGGCCCGGAAGCGGTTCGTAAGCGTCGAACTGCGTCGCCAATTTATCCGCTGCGGCGCGAAAGTGTGCCAAATCCTGCGGCGTCCACCAGTTGAGAAGCCGCCCCTGCGCGTCGAATTGGCTGCCCTGATCGTCGAAGCTGTGGCTGATCTCGTGGCCGATGGTCGCGCCGATGCTGCCGTAATTCTGGACCGGGTCCGCTTCCATATCAAAGTAGGGTGGCCGCAAGATGGCAGCCGGGAAGTTCATCCCGTTCTGGATGGGCAGGTTGACGGCGTTGACCGTCTGCGGAGTCATCCACCACTCCGTTCTGTCCACGGGCTTGCCAAGCTTTGACAGGGTCCAACGATAGTCGAACAGCTCTGACCGTTGGGCGTTGCCTAAGGGGTCGTCGCGCTCAATCTTCAGCCCCGTGTAGTCGCGCCAGTGCTCAGGGTAGCCGACCCCTACGTACAGGGTATCCAGCTTGGCTTTGGCCTTGGCTTTCGTGGCGGGTGTCATCCAGTCGAGCTTGTCTATGCGTTGTCTGAAGGCGAGCATGATGTTCTTGACCATCGCCTGAACCTTCGCCTTCGCCTCGGGCGGGAAATAGCGCTTCACATAGAGCTTGCCGACCGCGTCGCCCAAAGCATTGCTGGTGGAGTTGACCGCCCGCTTACTACGCTCGCGCTGCTGGGGGATGCCGTTAAGCGTCCGGCTGTAGAAGTCGAATCTCTCATCGGCAAACGCCTTCGGGAGGAGACCAGAGGCGCGGTCAATGGCACGGAAGGTCAGGTATTCCTTCCAGACGCCGAGCGGTTGACTGCTGACCAGTGCGGAGAGCCCTCGGACCCCGCCGGGGTGCCAGACTATGATCATAGGCTGATTGGAGAGGCCGGCGGCCTTGAAGAAACTGGCCCAGTCGAGTCCGGGCGCTTTGGCGGAAAAGTCTTTAAGCTGCCAGGGATTGTTTGCCTTGTAGACATCTGCGGAGTCAGCGCGGTTCGTGTGCGCCTCCGCCAGCTTGCGCTCAAGGTCATAAATTCGTGTGGCTTTCGCCTCGGCTTCGCTCACGTTGGCGAGTTTCAGAATTGTCGCGATGTGAGCACGGTACTTGGTTTGCAACTCCACGTTCTCTGCGTCAGTGCTCAAATAGTACTCGCGGTCCGGCAGGCCGAGTCCTCCCTGCAACATGTACGGGACGTTGCGAACCGGGTTGTTGAAGTCCGGCGAAACCCAGAGGCCGAACAGTCGGTCGGTGTAGAAATTCGTGGCGTTGAGCGGGTCAACGT
>DATFCB010000390.1:0-6205 GCA_035253525.1 Pyrinomonadaceae bacterium
TAGAGGAACGGCCCGTCAATCTCCTTGAACCAGTGGGGCGTGCCTGCGGCGACGGTGATGACATCACCACGGACTAGTTTGTGCGTCTCGCCGCCTTCTATGCCCTGGCCGCGAATCTCGCCCGGCTCAATCGTCTTCGCATCCATCACGCTGCCGCCCGTGACGAAAGTCGCCGTGCCTTCGAGCACGTAGATTACGTCCGTGTCCCACGTGTGGACTTCGGCCGCGCCGGGCTTCTCGCGGCGGCTCGCGTGCACCATGTAATTTCGGTCATTACTCCCGCCGACGAGAACAGAGCCTTTGTCGAAGGCCGCCGCGACCGCACGACTATCAAAGAACGTCACGGTCGGAGAAGCCTCATCAGACGCGTGCGCGGTCAGCGTCTTGATGGCGTTGGCCCCGGCGATTGCCAGTTCCTCATCCTGCTGCGCGCTCGCCGCGCCGCTCACGCCGACGCCGCCTATGACGCGCCCGTCCAACTCAATCGGCACGCCGCCCTGCAAAGGCGTGAAATCGGGAAGCGCGATCATCGGCGTGCGCCCGTTCCTGATAAGCTCCTCGAAAAATTTGGTCGGGCGCTTGAACATGACGGCCGTGCGCGCCTTGCCGATGGAGATGTTCGCGCCCGCCGTGAACGTCCCGTCGAGGCGTTCGAGCGCCATCAGGTTGCCGCCCTCGTCAACGACGGCGATGACGCCGCCCGGCGCGCTCTTCAACCTCGCCTCCGCGACAGCCGCCGCGATGACTTTCTTCGCCCCGTCGAGCGTTAAGGATTTTCTGCTCTCCACCTGCTGAGCCCGGACGACAGTTGTGCCAATTACTATTAGCGCCAACATGAAAACCAAGCTCTTCAAAATTGCCTTCATGGCCTTCTTCCTCCTTCAAAAAGTATGACGACTCACATCTCCGGCGTGACGCGGACGCGCAGGACTTTGTCTGTTCGCGGGTAGCCGTATGCGTCCTTCACGCGGTGCACGACGCCACCCTCGGCCGCGCCCGTGTTCGGCGCTTTCTGCCGCGGAGCCTGGTCCGCGCCCACGCCCGGCTCCTGGTTCACCTCCGTCCCCGCGTCCCAGAGGACGAACTTGTAAGTGAAGTCGCCGCTCTCCGCTTCGCCCTTGGAGTTGAAGAGACTGATGGGCGCGTAGGGCGCGTAGAAGAGGTCGTTCGACTGCCCGAACATCATGGCGAGCTGAAGTTTCATCCCCGGCCTGGCCGTGAACGTGAACTCGTACGAGCCGCCGGGCAGAATTGGCCCAGGCGCGTCCTTGCCGACCGGCATGTTGAAAACGCCGGACGCTGGCGACATGCCGCTCGACGCGTGGCTCATCTCGCCCCCGAGCGAGGCTTGCAGCATGGTGGGGTTTCCGTCTTCGGCCTGAGCTTCCAGGCCGTTCGTGCCCGCGGGCTTGCCGCTGGTGGACAGCCTGACGTTCTTACTGCTTACGACCCAGACGCCCGGCGAGACGGCGAACGGCCACCGCGTCCCGTCCGAAGCCGCCAGCCCCTCCGCCGGAGAAATGTTCTCGACGCGCACCTTGAACTTCATCACTTTGTTCTGATGGTCGGGCGCGGCGGACGACACGACAACGGAGTGCGCCCCGGCCACCGCGACAATCAGGGCGACGAGCCCTATCAAAAGTCTGACTTGTTTCATCGTTCAATCTCCTTTCGAAATCAGTGGTCAGTGGTCGGTGGTCAGTTAAGAACAGAAGCGCTTTTCTTTTCACTGACCACTCGTTCATATCCGCACCGGAAGATGCAGCGTTGATTGTTGCGGTGGTGCAGCTTGGCGCAGGCCACCGCGTCTTTGCCTTTCATTCGCGTGTAGATTTCCGCCGCCAGCAGCATGCCCGCCGGCGGGGCCGTGAAATAGACCCAGAGGGCCGTCCAGAATTGGGCCGAAAGCGCGGAGCCGAAAGTGCGCGCAGGGTTCATGCTCATCCCCGAGAGCGGCGCTTCGAGGCTGATGTAAATCGCGACGAGCAGGGCGGCGAAGAGTCCCGTCAGTCGCTCCAAGCGTTTGGCGTTTGAAGCGACGAGCACGACCGACATGAGAATCAGAGAAATTAAGAGTTCCGCGACGAAAGCTACGCCTGCGCCGTAGGAGCCGACGGTCGTCACGTAATTGACCATCGGGTCCGCGAGCAGTCGGCCGAGCAGCAGGCCGGCGATAAGGACGCCGAGGATCGCGCCCGCGAATTGGGCCACGACGTAAAAGAGCGCGTCCACGGGCTCTATCTTCCCGAGCCGCAGGAAGGCGAGCGTGACGGACGGGTTCGTGTGCGCGCCCGAACGTTTCCCCCAGGGCGAATAGATAATCGCGGCCGCCGTCAGCGCCATCATGACGCCCATCAGCGCGCGCAGGAGCAAGGGGTCGCCGACCGCACGGTTGATTGCCGAAGCCGGGTGAAAAAGGAGCGTGCCGAACGCGCAGGCCGAGAGCATGAAGGAACACAAGCCCGCCGCTTCGATCAGGTATTCGGGCCAGTGATGTTTGAGTGCGAACCTCATCTCCGCGCTCCAGGCGCGTGCGTCGAAGCCCTTCAACGGGAATGACCAGGAGACCGTTGACATCAGTCTCAAGTTCTCGGACACACTTCCGCCCACAGGATTTGACACATCCATCTTCATCGTTTCGGTCCTGTGCGAGGGGATTTCAGATTCGGTCGAGGTCTTTGCTGGTACAAGCCTCGGGAAGCTTTAGAAGAGATTCAAAGCCGTCCGCTCTATTAGTCGCAAGCGCCGCCGAATCCTTACACAAGAATGCGCGTGGAAGACCGCCACGACGCCCGTGAACTTTTCGCCCCGCCCGGCGTTCAATCTTTCTCGCCTGCGCGCGACGCGGAGCCTTTTCCTGATTCTCAACCTGCGTTTCATTTCTAGCCTCCGATGAGTTAGTCGCGCAGCGGCGTGAAAACTTACAGACGAACTTTGTTTAAGGCGCGATGGATGCGCTCGCGCGCTTCGGCGCTCAGGGAAGGCTCGTCCCCGTCTTCGTCGAACGTGGTCGCGGCTTTTGTGCGGAGCGCCGCTCTCATCAAAAGCAGTTGGCGCAGGTAGCAAACGCAGCGCGTGCAAACGAACAGATGAAGTTTCAAAATCACTCGCCTGTGTAAAGGGAGACTTCGGTCGAGCGATTCCGAGATGATGGGCACGATGTCACGGCAGGCGCGTAGCCTGTTGTGCAGAATCCAATGCCTCAGCTTTCTCCAGATGCGGTAAGCAAAGTTCAAAACGAGTCCTTCAGTTGATTTCTAGCAGGGAGTTGAAGCCGCCGTACTCGTCCGGCTCCTTCAACCCGTTCAGGGGGTCTTCCGTCCAGCGGTCTTCGTTCACGACGAATTTGTAGCGGTAGCGCCCGGCGGCGGGCGGCGCGATCTCCGCGCGCCAGATGCCGTCCGCCTCGCGCATGAGGGGCGCGCAACGCGGGTTCCATCCGTTGAAGTCGCCCGCGAGCGCGACGTGTTCCGCCTCGTCGTCGTGGTAGAAGAAAACAAGTTGTCCATTTCGGACGCGCGGCGCTTCGTGTCTATCGAGTTTGTGCCGCTCGCGCCCGGCCAGTTCCACCGCGCGGCGCGCGTTTAAGACGCCGTGGCCCTGCCGTATGGCCTCCGCCCCGCCGAGGCGTGCGGCCGTCGTGACCAGAATGTTCTTGACGGCCGCGGGCGTGAGCGTCGGGTTGGCTTCGAGCATCTGCGCGACGACCGAAGAGACGACGGGCGCGGCGAACGAAGTGCCGTCAACGTGCTGGTAATGCGTGGCGATGATCTTGTTCTGCATCAGCAGAGAGTCGAGGGCGAGACGAATCTCGCCCGCATCGTCGCCGAAAAGAGATGACGGGACACTCCCCCAGGCGTCCAGATTGCGGGCCAGGCCACGCAACCGGTAGTCAGGCGCGTGGGCCAGTTCCGAAAGCTGCTCGGCCGTGCGGTACAGCATTGTGCCAGGAAGAATCGGCGCGGCGACCCACATCGCGGGCGCAATCAACTCAGGCTTCACGAAGCCGTCGGCCGTCGCGCCGAAGTTCGAGTGATAAAGGTCGAACCGTCTGTCTTCGAGCTGATTCCGGTCGTCGTAGCCCCCGACCGTAATCACGTTGGGCGCATTGGCCGGGGGCACAGACGTGTGGAGCAACGCGTCGCCGCTGTTGCCGGCCGCAGCCACGACCACTATGCCCGCACGGACGGCCTCCTCGGCCGCCAGATCAACAATGCTTTGCGAGCAGGGGATGTCTTCGTCGCCGCCGAGCGAGATGTTGAGGACGCGTATCTGGAAGCGCTCCCTGTGCTCTATCACCCAGCGAATCCCGCGCGCGATGTTTTCTTCGGTGATTCTGCCCCGCTCGGACACTTTGACGAGCACCAGCCGCGCCTCCGACGCCAGGCCGCGGTAAAGGCCGTCCGAGAGGCGGCCGTTGCCCGCAGCCACGACAGAGGTCTGCGTCCCGTGCCACTGCCAGGACTGAACGGGCGCGTCCGCGTCGAGTGAAGATATTTCACCGGCGATGTCTTGGAAGGCGATGACGCGGTCGCGCGGCTCGGTCAGGTCCGGGTGCGGGTAGAAGCCTGAATCGAGAAAAGCGATGGTGACGCCGCGGCCCGCGTAATCTGCGCTCGCGTCGAGCCGCTCGCAAACGGGGATGACGGCGAAGCGATTCCGCGCGTGAGCGTGCGCGTGCGCGGAAGTTTCAATCGAGAGATTCTCCTGCATCGCAAACCCTCTTCTTTCTTCGACAAACGTGAGGGCAGGGACCGAACCCCTGCCCGCGTAGCTTCGGAGCAAACGTCGCTCTGTTTATTTGTCGGCGGAAGAAGGAAAACCTTACAGGGAGAAGTTAAAGTAGATTATTTTTCGCGTTCGAGGGCGCGCTTGAGGCGTTCGCGCGCCTCGTCGGAGAGGGCTGGCGCGGCGGAGGTGTTGTCCTCTTGATTCATCTGTTCGGAGCGGGCGCGGACAGCGCCTCTCATCAGGCGTAGCTGCCTGAGATATCTGACGCAGTAGACGCAAATCAGGAAATGCAGCCTGAGCATGACGCGCTCGCGCAGCGTCAGCTTGCGCTCAAGCGACTCGGACAAAACGGGCAGCACCTCCTCGCAGGTCGGCAGCCGCCGACCCAGCCAGAAGGACGCTTCCATTTTTGCGCGGGTGAAAAGTTTCATCTGGATGCTTTAGCTACAGACTGCTCGCGCTTGAACCAACTGACCTCTATGCAGCGGCGCAGGTGCGCGCGTGCGCGGTGTAGCATGACCCACAAATTGTTCACCTTGACATCTAAGATGTCGCAAATCTCTTCGCTGGTCAGGCCGTCTACCTCGCGCAGGGTGAACGCGCTGGCGATGCGCGCCGGCAGAGGCGAGAGGCAACGGTTAAAGACTTCCCAGAACTCGCCCTGCTCCAGGAGTTGTTCCGGGGTAGCGCGCCACTCAATCGGCCCCAGGGCTTCCGCCTGCTCCGGGTGAACGGCCGCGACCCAGTGGCCGACCCACTCCCCCGTCTGCATGAAAAGCTCGCTCTGCCACAGCGCCTCGCCCTCGTCCTGCTGAATTGTGGTCTCGCGGCTCAGGCGGCGAAAGTAATCGGCGACCTTGTGCTTGAGAATTCCCACCAGCCACGTGCGCTCGGAGCCACGGCCCCCGAAGCCCGCGTAGGCTTGCAAAGCCGCCAGCAGAGTCTCCTGCACCACGTCTTCGGCCAGCGAGGCGTCGCGCAGGCGAAACATCGCGTACCTGTAAAGGTAGTCGCCGTGCTCGTCCACCCACACGCCGGGGTCGGGGGTCGTCCTCTCGGTGGCTAGCTGCTCTTTGCTCATAGAGAACCGGCGGCGTCGGTTCAGCCCGCGAGGCGACCGACGGGGGAAGTGCCTTCCGCTCTATTTAATAATTAAGACAAACGTTTGACGATTAACGTCCCTCCCCGGCCCGTAAAAGCAAGCTTGCAGCCCCATAGAGTAATTCAGGCGCGCACAGAACAGCAATGATGAACGAGGAATGACGAATGAAAGACAGATCACTTTTTAATGCATCATTCCTCGTTCATCATTGCTTCTTCCATGTCTTTCTAATCGGGTGCGCCTCGGTGTTGAAGATGACCGTTCCGAACTTCCACGTCTTGGGCGAAGAGAAGAGGAGATAGAAATATTTGAAAGTTTCGGCGAAGAGGAAGCTCTCCATCGAGTCGGCTTTCTCTTTGGTGACGACGTTTT
>DATFCB010000391.1:0-7030 GCA_035253525.1 Pyrinomonadaceae bacterium
TTCTTCGAGTACATTAAATCCGACGGCCGCGTGCCACGGCTCGGAGACATGCGGGCGGCCCACTGCTACCGGGGCTGGATGCTATTTCAAGTTTGGATTCTGAGCGGGACGCGCGGCATCCATTCGCGCTGGATTTATTACTTCGAGACGCTCGCCGCGGGACGTATTCTCGACCGCCCCATCCCGCCGCTCAGCTTCAGCACCCCACCCCAGACGAAGGACGGCACACTCTCTCACCTACGCAAGCTCGTCGAGAAACTCGGCCGAGAACACGGCTACGGCGAACGCGCCCTCAACACCCTGATCGAGTGGATCGCATTCGGCCTCGGCGTATGCGACGCCCGCCCCGACGTCTCCGAGAAAACCGCCCGCTGGCTGTACGAACAACTGGACATCACGGCCTTCCTGACCTGGCCTTACGATTACATGGGCCATCTCTTGGAGGAGGAGCGCGGCAACAGCAAACGCTTCCAAGGTTTTTTCCTCACGCATGATCGCGTGTGTGAGTTGATGGCCTCCCTCGCACTGGAGGACTTCGACGGCG
This sequence comes from Pyrinomonadaceae bacterium, assembly GCA_035253525.1. Classification (GTDB taxonomy): domain Bacteria; phylum Acidobacteriota; class Blastocatellia; order Pyrinomonadales; family Pyrinomonadaceae; genus QHXM01. The sequence continues at coordinate 545 of DATFCB010000391.1, forward strand.
ACATCAGGCGCGCACGCGTTCACGAGCCCGCGGTCGGCAGCGCGCGACAACTACTACACGCGTCGAACCATTCCCTCGCTCTCACGGCGGCGGACATCGACCCCGTCTGCGTAGTAGTCACCCTCATCAATGCAGCATGTCATTGCCCGTGGCTCGCCTTCCCCATCCCCGCCCACATTCTTGAGAGTACAACCGCCGCCACGGAAGCGGTCGAGCCCGTGCGGCACCGCCCGGACGCCCACGACGAATTACCCGCCGCCGAAACACCACGCGGCGCGCAAACTTCGGCAGGCAGGCAGACAACACTTTTCGATTTTTAAGAGGCCGCGGCTATGTGCACAGCTCTCCACGATCCGGCGTCGGGGGCCGGGGGAAGGCTGCGCGAGGCGTCGGCCTCGCTTTCGAGGATCCTCGAAGCTACCGCCCCCCACAGCAGTACGGCCGAGCCAGCGGCGCGCGTCTGGCCGGAACCCCGCGCCGTCCTCTGCCAGGACTCGATCGCCACGACGGCCGCGGAGTCGAAGGGCGCCTTCGACCTCGTCATCACCAACCCCCCGTTCAGCGGCAACGTGGACGAAGACGCCCACGAACGCCGCCGCAAAGACGCCCTCAAGACGAGAAAGACCGAACTGCTCTTCCTCGACACGATACTGACTTCGCTCCGCCCGGGCGGGCGGGGCTGTGTACTGGTACCCGGCGGCGTCCTCTTCGGCAGCAGCAAGGCACACCTCCAGATTCGCCGGATGCTCGTCGAGGAGAACAACCTCCTCGCAGTCATCCACGTCCCCGCCGGCGCGTTCAAGCCATACGCGGGGAGCGCCACCAGCGTCATCCTTTTCGAGAGGCAGACCGGGCCTACCAACGCCGTCTGGTTCGACGAAATCACATCGCTCGGCTACACGCTCGACAACAAGAGAAGGCCCACCGGCGACGACGACCTGCCCGCCGTGCTCGGGCGCTGGCGAGCGCGCCACGAAACCGGCGGCGACCGTAAGGCGTGCGGGTTCTTCGTGCCGGCAGAAGAGTTGCGGGAGAACGGCTACGTCCTCCAACTCAGCCGCTACCGCGAATTCGTCGCGCCCGTCTACGAGGGGCCCACGGTAGAGGAGCTGATGCTCGACATCGTGCGGATCGAGATCGAGACGCAGAACCACATGCGCGAGTTGGCCTCGATGCTGGGCATGAGCTACGAGGAGATGATGCGCAAGGCGATGGAGAGGCCGGCCCCGTCATGCGAGCACGCGGCGGGCGAAGGCTGAAGCACGAGCGGCGGGCAGTAACAGCGACATTAACCGAGAGGCCGACCATGATCCACACGAACGAGGCGGGGCTGCCCGAAGTCCTGGCCGCCGCGCTCACGCCCGACCGCCGCGCCACCAAGCCCGGCACCTTCTCGGTGACGGAGCTGATAGCGCCGCCGCAAATACGCATGCTCACGCGCAAGCACCAGCATGAACTGACCGAAGACGTCGCCTCGCGCCTCCGCCGATTCAACGACGGTCTGCTCCACCACGTACTCGAACGGCTCGGAAGCACCGGCGGGCGCAAGGTAGAGAGGCTCCTGAGCTACGCGACGGACGACGGCGTGGTCGCCGGCAGCTTCGACGTGCTGCTCGTCGGCACAGAGCTGGTCGAGTACAGGTCCGTCTCGACCTGGCGCGTGTCGAAAGGCGTCCCGCAGGACTGGGTAGAGCGCCTGAACCTCTACGCCGAAATCCTCCGCCGCGGCGGCCGCGCCGTCACCGCTCTGACCGTCGTCGGGATGTTCAAGGACTGGACGGCCTCGCGCACCCGCGAGGAGGGCTACCCTCGCGCGGAAGTCCAAACCTTCGACATCCCACTCTGGGAACCCGAAGAGGCCGCCGCCTTCCTCCGCGCGCGGCTCGCGCTGCACATGGCCGCCGACGGCGGCACCTACCCGCCGTGCACGCCGGAGGAAAGATGGGAGAAACCGACCAAGTACGCGCTCATGAAGATCGGGAGGCAGAGGGCGGTCAAGGTCTACGACGACGAAGAGACGGCGCGCAGCAACATGACCTCCGACCAGCACTACATCGAGCCACGCCCCGGCCAAAGCACGCGGTGCCTCTTCTACTGCCGTGTCGCCGCCTTCTGCCCGCAGCGAGCCTCGATGTTGTCGGCGACGGACGGAGAGGAGTAGAGCCGATGCCCGACGCTAAGCCGCGACTCGACACGGCGTATCAGGTCGGATTGTTCCGCGCCGGCTGCTTCGAGCTCGCCCACCTGATCTACCTCGCCGACGAATCATCCCCGAAACCGGACATCACCTTCGAGCAGTTCTGCCGCGAGTTCGGGCCGTTCGCCGCGAGCTACGGCGAGCCCGCCGAGCTGAGGCCGATGCCGGGTGACTTCGTGATGCTCGGGCCGTCGTTCACCGACGCGTACTGGGATTACCCCCGACGCGCGGGCGGGATCATCAACGGGTGGGTCGGATACGAGGCCGACGAATATCTCGTCATGTTCGGTGCGGAATCGGGCGGCGCCTTCCGCGGTCCTTCCAATGCCTTTCTCGGACCGCGCGCGGCCGTAGACGTGGATTGTTCCGGCGGGCCGGGCATACGAATTCCGGCGCACGAATTAAAGCCGGCAGACTCGAACAGATATGCCCACTTCTGGCGCTGGCGCGACTACCCCCGTGCTGATGGGCACGAGTACTACCGGCTACTGGTTCCCGCGTGGGTCTGGGACGTGAACATCACTACCGCATAAGACGCCGGCCCACCATGATCACCGACTTCACCCAACGCTGGCGCGACCGGAGGGCGACGTACAAGCTCGCCGGCATCCGCGGCGAGACTTTCAACTCGCGCCACTACGAGGTCGCCGAGATCGAGGAGCGCGTCGCGCGCGCCTTCGTAGTTGAAAATCATTACTCAGGCTCGTTCCCGTCGGCGCTCGTCAGCTTCGGCCTATTCCGCGGGGAGAAGCTGTGCGGGACCTTCGTGTCGAGCGTGCCGCAGGGCAAGCGCGTGCTCGCGAAGGTCTTCCCCGATAGCGAGGGCATGCCGACCGACTGCGGCCGCTTCGTACTCAGCGACGAAGTAGAATTGAATGGCGAATCCTGGTTTCACGCGCGGTGTAGAGAGCTGCTGACCCGGATGGGCTTCACCGGGCTACTGGCCTTCGCCGACGATGTGCGCCGCACGAACGTGCAGGGCGAAATTGTCTTTTTAGGGCACCTCGGAATTTCGTATCGCGCGGGCAATGCGATGTTCCTCGGGCGCGGCACGGCGCGCACGGTGCAGCTACTACCCGACGGGCGAGTCTTCGGCGAGCGCGCGATCTCGAAGATTCGCAAAGGCGAGAAGGGCTGGCGCGGCGCGGCGACCAGGCTCGAAGTCTTAGGCGCGCCGCCGGTCCCCGAAGACCCTTGCGAGCGCCTCACGTGGCTCCACGCCGCCCTCGCCGCCCACACCCGCCCGCTGCGCCACCCGGGTCCGCTTCGTTACGCGTGGCGACTCCACCCGCGCGCCACCGTCCTCGGCACGCCGCAGAGATACCCGCGACTCAGACACGACGACATACAGCCCATGCTCTTCGCCGCATGACCGGCAGGAAATGTGCGGCCGACAACGCGCGAATTAAACCGCGCCGCGAGGGCGCGCAGGAGTTAGATCACGCGCCGAGGAGGAGTTAGTTGGGCCTGCTGACATTCATCGCGCGTCGGTTGGCGCGCAGGGTCTTCTACAAACTGATGCCGACCGGGCGCATCACCTCGGCTTACAGGATGGGCAGGGGGGCCGTGCGCCTCGCGGGACGGCCTTTCGGGGTCGGAGGGAAGCGACGGCCGTCGCGACGTAACTCCGGCGGCAGGCCTTCCCTCCTCGCCGCCAAGTTCGGGAACAGGTAGCAGCGTATGGGATGGACAATCACCCCGGGCGCATCACGCCGCGACATCATCAGCGACCGCATCAGGGACGAGGAGTCCGACAGGCAGCGGCGCCGCTGCCTGGCCCACGCCGTCAGGGGCAATGTGCTGTGGACCGTTTGGGAAATCACCCGACTGCCCGGCGGCGAGACGGACCGTTACATCGGTTGTGACCTTCTCGGAACGGACGGCGAAAAGAACTGGGGATATAAGGACATGGAGGAATCGATGGGGCCCTGCCAGGTCAACTGCCCTCTGAAATTCCTCTCGCTCGTCCCCCAAGTCACAAACGAAGGCTGGCGCGAGCAGGTGCGCCGACACCACGCACGCGTCAACCAGAAGATCGTCCTCGGCCAGAAGCTCCACCTCGTCAACGCCAGCATTCCTTTCGTCACGATCACCAGCGTTAAGCCGTTACGCGGCACCTACCTCGGCGCGACCTACCGCATCCCGCGCCGCTTCATCGCGTTCCCTGAAGAGCAGGAGGAGTATAGCCGGCAGGCGAAGCCCTCCGCGCCGCCGGCGCATGACGAGAAGCAGTCCGCACTCTTCGCGGCGTAGAGGCAGACATGACAGCAACAACCGAAGTCGAAGCGCCCGAAGCCGTCCAACCGACGGCCCCCGTCGAGCACCCGAAGACCACCGTCCGCCGCGGGATGCATACCATTTGGGGATCCGCCCAGTCAGCGTCTCAGCTCATCCCCGGAGTCGGGACCGTGTCAACCGCGAGCCACGGCGGCGTCATCATCAGCGAGTCACGGCGGCTGTTGCTGCCTGAATACATGCGGCTCGCGGACGACTGCCACAGCTACGAGGAGGACTGCGCCTGGAGCATCGTCTTCGTCGCGTTCGAGGCTGAACTACTCGCGAGCGGGGACGAGCACACCGTCAGGTGCATCCGCGAAGGCCACCACACCGACACCCTCCGCAACTGGTATCCCGACATATACGAGGCCCACTTCGGCATCACGCTCAAGCCCGGAGAGAGCTTCGTCAAAGATGAGAAGACCTTCTACGCGGAGCACGCCCGCGACCCCGTAGTAGTTGCGGCGTTCGGCGACTGGCACGAGAGGGTCCCTGCCGGCATGGTGGGCGTCGTGACGCGCGTCGGCGGACACGGCAACGAAGGCGGTGCCACGCAGTACTTCCTCGTGCCCGAGGAGGAGTACGACGCGCGCGGGAAGTTCGGCTTCGTCGTCGAACCCGCGCGCCATGAAGAGATCGAAAAGTTCTGCTGACGGCGACCGCCCGCGCCGTCGGGTAAAGAACGGGCGGACTGCACCGGGGCAAATCTTTTGCCGAGACGGCCCGAGGACGAAGCGATGTATCAACGCATTGACAAAGGCGACGGCTCCGTCCAAGACCTGACACGCGAGCAGCTGGCCGCGCGCCTGTCCAAAGTCGTGAGCCTGGTGGACGAGGAGATCGGCAGGATTGACGCCGGCCACGTCGTCGCCGATGACTTCGCGTGGTATCAGCGCAAGTTTGTTCCGGGCCTTCGCGGGACGCCCTCGCAGCAGGACCAGCCGGAAGCTACAGGCGCGCCGGGCGAGACTTACGTCGTCGTCTACGGCGGGCGCTTCTACGAAATCTCCGAAGCCGGCATGGAGGCCCTCGCCGAATACGGCGCGGAGGTCTGCGGGCGCGAGATGTCGTCCGAGCAGGCCACGTACAACGTGCTGAAGGCCGAAGGCCTCGACGTGCCCGAACCGGACGCGCTGGAGCCCGACGTGCTCGGCGCACTCATCAAACTCCAGGCCGAGGCCACCTACCTCGCACAGCGTTTCTTCTCCGGCGACTACATCCCGAGGCGCGACGCGCAGTCCGACGAGATGCGCCTCATCTCCCCACGCATCTACGAGGCCCTCGGCGCGGCCTGCGTCGTCATCGGCAAACTCCGCGACGAGGCCGTCAAATCTCCCGCGCTCCTCGAAGAGCAGTCGCGCCGCGAGTCCGTCACCTTCGAGCGCCTCAAGCTCGCCATCACCGCCTGGCTGCTGCGCAACCAGTTCCTCACCGACGACATTCGATTCTTCACGCGCTCGGGGTGGACGCTGCGCCGCGAGTCGGTCTGTCGGAATTCGGTGCTGGTCATGACCTTCGAGGGCAGCGTCCTCTACCACATCCTCAACGACACTTTCGCCGACCACGCCATGAGCGCGCGGCTCGAAGACGAGTTCAGGCGGCTGCTCGAAGAACTCGGTTACTACTTCGAGCTCGGATTCGCATGGTGCCTCGGCTTGTACCCTACCGACGGGGCGCAGGACGGTGAGTGATGGCTAAAGCCCCGACCTACTTCGATTACCTGAACCTTCGCGACGAGTTGCGCGGGGTGGAAAGCGTCGAAGAGCGCCGGGCCATCGTCTCCAAGCACGTCCTCGCCGCCTTCCGACACTTCCACCACAACAACGCCGGATTCGACTTCGACTACGGCACGCCGCGGGTGCGCGAGCTCTGGGCGGGCGTAGAAGAGACAGCCGAGGAAGTCGAGCGCGGCGAAAAGACGGAGGCCCACCTCTCCGGCGCGCTCTCCGCGTGGCAGGTGGCTGTTTGCGAAGAGTACCTCGAACGAGGCCGCGCCGAGCGGGCGGCGGCGG
>DATFCB010000392.1:0-2905 GCA_035253525.1 Pyrinomonadaceae bacterium
CTCTGGCCGGCAGGCTCTATCGCGCAGACTGTGGGCGAGGAACATCTCGAAGGTTATTGGGCCGGTGCTTTCATCAGGGACGGTGCTGTGCAGCCGGTGAACGCGGAGGTTCGGCGCGAGGGCGCGTTGCTCAGGATAGAGTTGGAAGTGCCGGAGCGTGCCTTCGCCGCGCCGATGGTTGGCACAATCGAGCGAGACGCGAGCGGGCGACTGAAGTTCGACACCTTCTACGGCCCGGCGATTGTCGCGCTCGACCCTGTTTTTCTTGAGATGGTGGGAGAGGTCGCGGAAAATATGCCGCCGCTGCGCCTGCATCTGAAGCGTGCCTTGCGCCCGCACAAGCCCAAAATCAGGACGGAGGAAGTGACGTTCCGCAGCGGCGACACAGTCCTTTCGGGCACGCTCGTTTTGCCCGAAGGCGACGGGCCGCACCCGGCGGCCCTGGAGGTTCACGGCCGTGGCTGCCAGGGGCGCGCGGGCTATTTGAGGAGACTCGCCGTGCTGGCGCGTTACGGCGTGGCGGGGCTGGCCTTCGACAAGCGCGGCGTGGGCGCGTCGAAAGGGCGTTGCGAGAGCGCGACCATAGAGGACGAGACTCGCGACGTGCTGGCGGCCTTAGATTTTCTAGCCGGCCGACCGGAAATTGACCGCGCACAGATCGGGGCGATTAGTACGAGCGCGGGCGGGTGGGTCGTGCCGCGCGCCGCCGCGCGCTCGAAAGTGGCGCTCGCCTTTATCGTGACGACGGTCGGACCCGCGACCAGCGTGCGCGAGCAGCAGTTGGATAACGCGCGCTATATCAGTCGAGACTTGAAGCTGAGCGCCGAGGACCAAAAGCCCTTGATGCGTTACATAGAGTTGATGTTTACAGAGGGTGATGCCGAGAGGCAGTTCGCGGAGATGCGCCAACTCATCGCACAGGGGGAGAAGACCGGGTGGGCACAGGAATTTCTGGACGAGACGGACGTGGCCCCTTCAGCCGCGGAGATTAAAAATCTCTGGGTGCGCCGTTTCAACTACGACCCGCGCGAAGACCTCAAGCGAATCAAAGCGCCGTTTCTGGCCCTCTACGGCGGGAGCGACCGCGTGGTGCCGCCGGACGAGAACGTGCCGGAGTTGCGGCGTTTATTGACGGAGGCGGGCAACCGTAATTTTCGCATCGTCGTGATACCGGAAGCCGGGCACGGGCTGGATCAGGGGCCGCGCCTGCAAAAACTGCCGGGCGGCAAGGGCAACATGGAAACTTATTACTGGAAGTTCGGACGCATCTCCCCTACGTCCCTTCAAGAGTTGGTCGATTTTCTTCAAACTAATCTTAAAATCAAAGGGCAGGGCGCACAGGCCCAAAAGTAAACGCGTAGAAAAATGTTGACAACCGAAAGGCGTGCGCGCGAATCTTAGAGACCTCTTGCCGCCACGGGCGAGCCCCAATGAAGGAGAACCCGATAGAGTTATGAACAAACGCGCGAAACTTTCCCTCTTCCTGCTTGTCGTGGGCCTCGTCTTCGAATTTTCGCCCGCGCGCTCACAATCGAGCCAGTCGCCGCAGCCGCAGCCGGCGGCCACCACGCGCCCGCGAACGGTGACGCCGCGCCCGCAGCCGACCACGACCGCGCCCGCCACGGTGGAGTCCGCGCAGACGGGCGCGGCGGTCGTCTCGGTCGGAACGGCAGGGCCGCAGCAGCAGGGCCGCATCTCCATGAACAAAATCCGCACGCGCACCGAGGAGGCCGTGCGCCTCTTGAAGTCGCATCCGTCGCCGACGGCCATCACGAGCCCGTCGCTCTTCACTGTGACGCTCGCGGCGTTCGACGACAAGACCGACAAGATTCACTTGCTGACCATCCCGAAGGAGATTTTTCTCAAGAAGGGCTCGGAGTTGACGGCCACGACCTCGCTCGGCACGACCGCGCAGGTGCGCATCATACGGGCCAACGGCGTCAACACGGCCGTCACGGTCTTCGACACGATGACGGGGCGCTCGCTCATCCCGCTCATCGTTGAGTATCCGGTTGAGCGCGGCGGCCGCCTGCACGAAGTCGCCTATTACGTCTCCGTGCACCCGGCGCTCGTTTCGCCAGAGGTCGTCAAGACCGGGCAGAACTACGTCCGCACGATGATTGACCTGGCGGCCAAAAGGCTCAAGGACAAGGGTGTGCCAATTCCGTCGAACCTGGTGGACATAGCCGAGCGGCTGTGCATCGTGGAGCACTCGGACCACTTGCGCTTCCGCGCGGAGAATCAGAAGGCGCTCTTCGAGGAAGTGTTCTCGCTCTACGCCCTGAACGAGATGAAAACGTACAACCACTCCGTCAGCACGGCGGGCGCGGGCGGCATGATTCAGATGATTCCTTCGACCTACCAGATGGTCCGCCGCATGCATCCCGGCGTCGGCCTCAACCCGGACTTCGTCCTCGGGATGCGCAACCACGGCAACGCCCTGGAAGCCATGCTGCTCTACATGCTGGACACCTATAAATTGCTGGTGGGCAGCGAGGACGTGCGCAATGCTCTGGCCTCCGGCCATGCCACGTGGCCCGAGTTGATGGCCGCCGGCTACAACTCGAACCCGGCGAAACTGCCCGGCTACATACGCCGTGGCGGCTCCTCCTGGCGCACGCTCATCCCGCGCGAGACGCAGATGTATCTGGTGATTTATCGCTCGCTCGACACGCTCATCCCCATGAAGCCGCGCTCGTAAAAGGGCGGCCAGCCTGATCTCTTAGCGCCTTTGCGCCTTTGCGTGAAAAACCGTTTCACGCAAAGGCGCAAAGGCGCTAAGAAGTTTAAGGGGGGACTATGACTCCCAAGCAGTCGTATTCCCCGGCAGACCCTGGTCAGCATATAATCCCTCGCGTCCCCTTTGAAGCTCTCCGGGGTCGTAGATGTCGACGTCGGAGAGCTT
>DATFCB010000393.1:0-8469 GCA_035253525.1 Pyrinomonadaceae bacterium
GGAATTCGCGGTGCGCCGCTGCCCCAGACTCCGCCGAGGCTGCCCGCGCCGCCCCTATCGTCGTAGGCGACAGAGTAGATGAGCGCGTCCAGCTCTTCGGCGTCGCGCACAGTGCTCTCGTAAGAAGCGTGACGGCTCGCCGTGTCCACACCGTCCGTGAAGAGCACGACGGCCTTGCGCCCGCTGATTCCTCGGAAGTGCTTTTTGATGATCTGGTCAACGGCGTCATAAAGGCGCGTGCCGCCGCCTGCGTGCGTGCGGCGGATTGCTTTGATCAACTCGTCGCGGTCGTTGGTCGGCTTGCACAGCACGTCTATCGAAACGTCGAACGAGATAACCATCACGCGGTCTTCCGGGTTGAGCTGGTTGACGAAAGTAATCGCCGCTTTCTGGATGTCGTCGAGGCTGTAGTCTGTGGAGCCGCTGGTGTCTATGACGAGCGCGACCGTGAACGGCTGGTCAACCGTCGCGAAGTAGGTGATGCGCTGCTCGACGCCCTCCTCGAAGATGTGAAAGTCTTCGCGGCCCAGGTCCGGGATGTATTTGCCGTTGCGGTCCATCACGCTGACCGGCACGGTGACAAGCGACGTGTTGACCTTGAGCACGTCGCCCTCAATCGTTTCGCCCTGATACGTGTCCTGATTAATCATCCCTTCCTCTTCCGCCGGATTGCTCGCCGGGCCGGAAGTGGTCTTGCCGCTCGTGCTGTTCGAGCTTCTGTCGCTCTGCCTGCGCCCGGACTGGGCGCGCAGTGTGCCCGCCGCGCAGACAAAAAGAATTAGTGTTAAAACGGTAAGCTTTAGTCTCATATTTCCCCTGCTCTATGGCTGTGCGATTACCTGTAACCGTGGCGGTACTGACCGAGGGTCACATTCAGTCACAAAGATGACGCCTCAAGGAGGGGAATAGGTTGCCCGGCGATGATGCCGGGTTGAAGGCGGAAATGCGATTGTCAAGGAGCGTGCCTCCGCCCGCGGGCTTACTCCGCACTCGCACACGCTCACTGACGTTCGCGTTTACGCCTTTCAGATCGTGCCGGTGGCAGCACGCCGACGGCATTTTTTGCCATAAATTTTGGCCCGGCGGTGTTCCTCCTATAATGAGGACAGAGGTTCGTCTAGCTCACGCATAGCAGGATGAAGCACGCAATGATAAAGCAACGGGCCGAGGCCCAATGGCTGGCATTTACTTTAACGGGCCGCGCGGCCGCGTTCGCCTGTCTCTTGATGGCCTTAAGCTGTTCGGCCCCGGCCGCCGGTCAGGGCGCGGGCGCGAGAGAGCTTCCTGAGTACGTGGGGCGGTACACGGACGGCGAGGATTACGTCGTCTACTTAGAGCAGAGCCAGCAGGGGTTGACCGTGCGCCCGGCTCTTTGGACTGCGACGCAGTTGCTCGCGCCGAGCGGGAAAGACGAGTTCGTGGTCGTTGACCGCACGTCGCGCGGGGCCGCTTTCCAGCGGGACGAGAAGGGGCGCGTCGTCGCCGTCACCATACGCGGGATGGAGGGCGAAGGGCTGAAGCTCGTCCGCGCCGGACAAAAACCCTTGCCCGTCGAACTCTTCCTCGCGGGGCAGGGGCGCGCGGCGGCCCGCGCTTATCTGGCGAAGGGAACGAGCGACGCCGCGAGACTCACTGAATTGGCCGAGAATGTTCTGATTAGAATTCCCACCAAAGCGGGCGCGGTCGTTCAATTCTTATCGGAGATAGCGCCGCGCTTCCCGGACAACGCCAGGCTGCACAGGCTGCTCGGCTACGCGCACGTCGCGGCGGGAGACCGCGCGGCCGCCCTCAAGAGTTTTCGCAGGGCTTACAGCCTTGAGCCGAATGACAAAGAGACGATTTCGGGGCTCGCGCGGCTCAACGCGCTGCCCGCCTCAAGCGCGCGAGAGGCAAACGGCTGGACGCTCCCGTTTCCCCTGAGTGCCGTCTTTGCAAAGCCGACCGCGGCGGAAATCAAGAAAGTCGAGGAGGACTGGCGGACGCGCGACCTTCGACCGCGCGACGTTCAGGAGGCCGCGCGCGGCTCGCTCGACCTCGGGCGAGCGAAGGCCACCGTTCGCATAGTCTCTCATCTGGTGCACGGCAGCCGTCATTACGGCGCGATTATTGTTCCGGCGGGTGCGACGCCCGGATGCTGTCCCGTGCTGATAGAAGCGAAAGGCGTCTCCTGGAACTACTTCCCGCTTGAGCTTGAGAAGCTGCATTCGCCGCGCCTGCTGGCGGACCGGCAGGCGCGGTTCATCTACGTCGTGCCCTCGTTCCGCGGCGAGGTTCTCAACTTCGCGGGGGTCGCTTACCAATCCGAGGGCGACCGCACGGACGCCCTCGACGGTGCAACGGACGACGCCATCGCGCTCCTCAACGTCGCGCTCCAGACAACGCCCGAGGCAGACGCCAATCGCGTCTGCGCTTTCGGTCACAGCCGCGGCGGCACGGTCGCGCTCCTGCTGGGGATTCGCGATTCGCGCATACGCTGCGTCGTGGATTGGGCCGGCCCGACGGACTGGTTCTACCTGATGGGGACCGAAGGCTGGACCGAGCAGGAGCTATACGCCGAAGGCATGCGCACGCGCGCCAAACCTTCGGAAACCGGCGGACAGAACATAGAGCGCTTCCTCCTCAGAGCTATCAAAGGCGAGCAAGGGTTGACCGAAGTCAGGCATCGCATGCTGGCAAGCTCGCCGCTCTACTTCGCCCGGCGTCTCCCGCGCGCGCAGCTTCATTACGGCCTCGAAGACACTTCGGTGCCTGTGAGAAACGGGCTCCGATTCGTTGCCGAATTGAAGCGGCAGGGAGTCCCCGCCGCGCGTTACCAGACATTCTTCTATCCGGGCCAGGGCCACGACACGGACAGGATAGCGGCCCCCATTCTGACGCGAGAGTTTTTGACGAAAGTCCTCCTGCGCCCCTGACAGAACTTCTCAAACGGTGTCTGAAAGGAGCGGGCGACGGCGTCTTCCGTCCGGCTGCAACCGGAATATAACAACTATACAATGACACGCGGCGCTGCTTTGTTTTACTATCGCTTCGCTTTTGTGAGCGGAGGTCTTGCCCGGCATCTCCCAGTTTTGCTCATTCCTCACTTCACGCGTTCTAACTAATTGACAGCAGAGCCGCAGGCCGCGAATGTTTCGCCCCCTTAGCGAGACATCCGTGCGCTGCGACTCAGGTGCACTTTTCGCAGTCCCAAAATCGAGTGGAGGAATTGAAATGTTGAGAATGGGTAAAAACCCGAAACTGGAAACGACAGAGAACGAGAAACAGGCCACGCCACAACCCCCGGCGTATCACACGCCCGCGCCGACACAGCCACAACCGCAGCCGCCGCAGTACGCTTACCCCGACCCGCCCGCGCGCCCCGAGACGCACAATCCCCCTGTGGGGCGCGCAGTGGCGGAGACCGAAGCCCTCGCACGCGAAATCAAGGACGGGACGATGAGCGGGTTCGTCGGCGGCGGCACGGTCCTCTCCGGCGAGGCCAATTTCAAAGGGATGCTGCGCGTGGACGGCCACCTGACCGGGCGCATCACCTCCGAGAACGGAACCCTGATCGTCAGCTCGGGCGGGCGCGTGGACGCCGACATCAACGTCGCGACGGCGAAGATTAACGGGGTGGTCAACGGCGATATCGTCGCGCGCGAGCGGTTGGAGTTCGGGCGCACGGCGCAGGTCTACGGCGACGTGCAAACGCCCGTGCTGGTCATCGAAGAGGGGGCCGTCTTCGAAGGCAGTTGCCGCATGAAGAAGATCGAAGCCGCGCCGGAGAAGCGCGAAACCCTGGCCGCGAAAGAACCCGCCGCGCAAAGAAACGTCTCCCTTGCCGCCAAGCCCGCCGCGACCGACAAGCCCGCGGCCTCAAGCGCCGCGACCTGAAATCTACGGCCGGTTCAAAACTTGAACTCAACCCCTTAGCGCCTTTGCGCCTTTGCGTGAGAAATCCAAAAGTTTCACGCTGGAGGCGCAAAGGCGCTAAGGGGTTGAGTGCTGGTCTTGCTTTTTATTCCAGGGAATCAATCTGCGCGACGCACCTCTGCATGACGAGGTCCGTGTTGGCGCTGATCTGCACGTGGTTGTCCGCGTCGTCCGGCAGGAGCCAGCGGCCGTTCGCACCCGGCACCAGATGACCCAGTTCGTGCAGCAGCATCAGGACGCGCGCCTTCCTTGTGTTCGCGGGGTAGCGGCCGATGACGCGAAAGAAAGTCTGAGACTGACTGTTCGAGCTGCGGAAGAATGGGCCAGTCAGGTTCACCTGCGCCTTCTTAAAGAGCCTGTAGGCGAGGCCCGTCCCCCCGTCCGTCCCGGAGATGATCGGCCCGGACATGACTATGCCCACGTTGTTCGCCACCACGGTCGTCTCCAACCTCGGGCGCAAGGCGTTCAGCACGACCGTGGCGAGGCGAGGCCCGCCGAAAAACCTGCTGCAAGTATTATCCTCACTCAGAATGGCGTAAGTATCCAGATAAGCTTTATCAAGGAGCGACGGCCGGGCCGGCAGATTCAAAAGCGGCACCGGCACACTCAGACTGACCGCGACAGGCTCCGCGCGAGAAGGAGCGGGCGTCGTCGCTGGCTTAATAAAGCTCTCCGACTTGAATGGCTCGTCCGACGTTCGGCTTAACTCTATGGTCTGGGCCAGGCAGGGACGGGCGCAGGCGGCGTAAGTTGCAAAGAGCAGCGTCAGGACGAGGGCTGGTAGAAATCTGCTGACGCTCATTACTCCGTCTCCAATTGTTCGGACGAATACCGGAATCGCGGAAAATGTCAGTCGTAACGGCGGCGCAGACCGTAAATGTTTGTCGGTCACCTGCTGTGAGTGTCTGCTCGCAGCGGGTGATACGTTCGCGTGTCGGCGTGAAGCGGAGTTTTGTGACGGACTGTCAGAAGCGGATGCCGAGCAGGACTAAACGAGGGACGAGACGGGCCGTGCGCGTCTGTGCGCTACGGATTCGATTGACGATGCTGTTCGAGCAGGCACACAAAGGCCCGCGCGAATAACACGAAGGCGCACGAAATTTTGGAAGCAAGGGATGAGGGATGAGGGATGAATAAGAACTAAGAACCTTCTTTCTTTCCTTCATCCCTCATCCCTCATCCCTCATTTCGTCATGCCGAGTTGTGTGAGGATGAAGGCGTAGTCGTACGCGGTTTCCTTCAGGTAGTCGTAGCGGCCAGCCGCGCCGCCGTGGCCCGCGCCCATGTTGGTCTTCAGGAGTAGAGGGTTCTTGTCCGTCTTCATCGCGCGTAGCTTCGCGACGTACTTGGCCGGCTCGTGGTAGAGCACCTGGCTGTCGTTGAGCGAGGTCGTGACGAGCATTGCGGGGTATGCCTTCGCCTCTATGTTGTCGTAGGGCGAGTAGGACTTCATATAAAGATACTCTTCCTTGCTCTTGATGGGGTTCCCCCACTCCTCCCACTCGCCGGCCGTGAGCGGAAGACTTGCGTCGAGCATCGTGTTGATAACGTCAACGAAGGGGACTTTCGCGACCACGGCTTTGAAGAGGTCTGGCCGCATGTTCACGACGGCCCCAATCAGGAGCCCGCCCGCGCTCAAGCCCGTGATCGCAAGACGGTCTCGCGTCGTGTACTTCTCTGCGATCAAGTGTTCGGCGGACGCTATGAAATCCGTGAACGTGTTCCGCTTGTTCATCATCCTGCCCTGATTGTGCCACTCCTTGCCGAGTTCGCCGCCGCCGCGTATGTGCGCGTGCGCGTAGACGACGCCGCGGTCGAGCAGGCTCAGCAGGCTCGAATCGAATTCGATGGGCCACGGGTAGCCGTACGCGCCATAACCCGTCAGCAGCAAGGGGCGCGAGCCGTCGCGCTTCAAGCCCTTCCTGTAAACCAGCGAGATGGGAACGCGCGCGCCGTCCGCAGCCTTGGCGTAGATGCGCTCGGACTCGTACTGCGAGGGATCGTAACCGCCGAGCACGGGCTTCTGCTTGACCAACTGGCGCTCGCGCGTCGTCATGTCGTAGTCGTAGATTGAGCCGGGCGTGATGAACGATTCGTAGTTGAAGCGCAGGACGCGCGTGTCGAACTCTTCGTTGACGCCGACGGCGGCGCTGTAGGCCGGCTCGGGGAATTCGAGGTAGTGCGTCTTGTCGCTCTTGAGGTCCGTGATGCGCAGCTTCGGCTGACCGTGGTCGAGTTCGGAGACGACGAGGTGGCCGGCGAAGAGGTCCATGTCCTCAACCAGCACGTCCTTCCGGTGCGGCAGAATCTCTTTCCAGTTTTGCCGCGACGGGGAAGCGACCCCTACGGTCATCAGCTTGAAATTCCTGCTCCCGCCTTCGTTGGTGCGGACGTAGAAAGTATCGCCGCGATGGTCCGCGTAGTACTCGTGGCCGGCCGCGCGCGGTTCCATGAGGCGGAACGACTCCGTGGGGCGGTCGGCCGGGACGTAGCTGACTTCAGAAGTCGTGTGGCTCGCGGAGGTCAAAAGGATATAGCCGCGGCTGCGCGTGCGCGCGACCGAAAGCTCGAACATCTCGTCCTTCTCTTCAAGCAGCAACACGTCCGCGCGCTCGCCGCGCGTGTGGCGGTATAAGCGGAAGGGGCGTTTGCTGACGGGGTCGTCAACCACGTAAAAGAGCGTGCGGTTGTCGTTGGCCCAGGCCGCGCTGCTCACGCGCCCGGCCACCTTGCTCGCCCTCCCACTACGCAGGTCTTTCACGTAGAGGGTGTACTCCCTGTAACCCGTCGTGTCCACGGAGTAGGCCAGGAAATTGCCGTCGAGGCTCACGTCGTACGTGTCCACGGCCATGTAGGTGTGCCCCTTCGCCATCCGGTTCAGGTCGAGGATGAGCTGCTCGGGGGCGCTCAGCGTATTCTTCTTGCGCGCGTAGATTTTGTACTGCTGGCCCTTGACGCTGCGCGTGTAATAGAGGTAGTCGCCCTGGCGATAAGCCGCGTCCTCGTCCGTCTCCTTGATGCGCGCCAGCATCTCCTTGTAGAGCGCGCGCTGCAACTGCTCGGTCGGTTTCATCAATGCGTCTGCGTAGGCGTTCTCGGCCTTGAGGTACGCGATGACCCGCGGGTCCTTCTTCTCGCGCAGCCAGAAATAGTTGTCAGTCCAGCTCTCGCCGTGGGCGCTGATTTGCTTGGTGATTTTTCTGGCCGCGGGCGGAGTCGAAGGCGCGGCGGGCGAACCTCTTCTCGTCTGCGCGGCGAGGTCGTTGAAGAGTAGGGATAAAACGAGCAGCGCGAGAACGGGCGACGATTTGCGCATTGAAACCTCCGCGGGCGTTTGGGCGGCCCTGAAGCCGCTGTCTTCGGAATGAACCCGGTGATTATCTACGCGCGGGCGGGAAGTTCAACTCTTATTTTTATACGGCATCTCTGTGAAGCGGTCACGGGGCGTTACGGAAATTCGTAAACGCCTTGTGGGCCAGAAGCGTCAACCGCTCGCGGTTTATCCTGACATCCATAAGACGAGGCGGCTGCCCTCCAAATATCGCAAGATTCGAGACCCACCCCGGGCGTGCCCTCAACGGCCAAAACGGAATCACGCGAGAGGTTTAGTGATGAACGGGCGCGAGTCGGAATGCTGCTTGCCTAATTCGACTGCGCCGCACGTGTGTGAGCTTCCGGGGGATTCAAGTATTCGGAAATGGATGCGCGCGCGGCCCAAGCACTCCCCGGCTGCTTCTTCGCTAACGTCAGCGGAGAAGCACGAAGGACAACGACGAACAAAGGCAGCGCAGGTAAACGCGCGGAGGATTTCCATGAACAAGTTTTCCCCTCGTATCCGGGCCGGCCACGCTTTGGCACTTTTCGCCGCCCTGGTATTTGCTTCACTCAACGCCCTGGCACAGAGCACCACGGGCAACATGCAAGGCATCGTCTTCGACCAGAACAAGGCTGCCATCGCGGGCGCGACCGTCACCGTCACCAACACGGAGACCGGCGCGGCCCGCGAGACGACGACCAACGCCGAAGGCTTCTATCGCGTCACCAACCTGATTCCGGGCGAGCGCTACAAGATAGAGGTCAAGGCGGAAGGGTTCGCGCCCACGGTCGTAGAGCCCGTGCGCGTCCTGCTCGGCACGGAGAACAACTCAGACATCGTGCTCAACCTCTCGCAGGTCGGCGCGGACGTGGTCGTCACCACCGACCAGCAACTTATAGAGAGCACGCAGAACCAGCTCTCCGCCAACTTCAACAACGAGCAGTTGACGCAACTGCCCATCAACGGATTGGTGGATAACATCGCGCTCTTGGTCCCCGGCGTCATCACGCCGAACGACACGGATTTCACGAACGGCGTCGGACTCTCCGCCAACGGCAATCGTGGCCGCTCGAACAATTTTCAGATTGACGGCCAGGACAACAACGACCTCTACATCGGCGGCCCCTCGACCTTCATCTCCAACTCTGAAGCGGTCGGCGAATTGCAGGTCGTGACCAATAATTTCTCGGCCGAGTTCGGCCGCAACGCGGGCGCGCAGGTCAACATCATCACGCGCCCCG
>DATFCB010000394.1:0-5173 GCA_035253525.1 Pyrinomonadaceae bacterium
CGTGTTCTTGAGCTTCATCAGTTGGATGAAAACGTCGTGCTCCGGGTAGAGCCCCGGCGCCGTCATCGGCGACTTGAAGTAGAAGGAGAGCCACTCCTGCGTGCCCTTCATCCCGCAGCGCTGCGCGAGGTCGAGGAAGAGCGCGAGGTCGAGGACGATGGGCGCGGCGAGGATCGAGTCGCGGCAGAGGAAGTCAATCTTGATCTGCATCGGGTAGCCGAGCCAGCCGAAGATGTCAATGTTGTCCCAGCCCTCCTTGTTGTCGCCGCGGGGCGGGTAGTAGTTGATGCGGACGACGTGCGAGAAGTCCTTGTAGAGCGTCGGGTAGACTTCGGGCTGGAGGATGTATTCGAGCACGGAGAGCTTCGACTCCTCCTTCGTCTTGAAGGATTCGGGGTCGTCGAGCACCTCGCCGTCGCGGTTGCCGAGGATGTTCGTGGAGTACCAGCCGTGCAGCCCCAGCATCCGCGACTTGAGGCCCGGCGCCAGGATCGTCTTCATCAAGGTCTGCCCGGTCTTGAAGTCCTTGCCGCAGACGGGGACGCCGCCCCTGTTGGCGAGTTCCGTCAGCGCCGGGATGTCAACGGTCAGGTTCGGCGCGCCGTTGGCGAAGGGGACGCCGGATTTCAGGGCCGCGTAGGCGTAAATCATCGAGGGCGCGATGGCCTTGTGGTTGTCGCGCATCGCCTGCTCGAAGGATTTGACGGTCTTGTGGACGGCGTGCGGCTTGAGGAAGATTTCCGTCGAGGCGGCCCAGATCATCACGAGCCGCGAGCACTTGTTCTTGCGCTTGAACTCCGCGATCTCTTCGATCAACTGCTCGGCCATCTCCATCTTGTTCGCGCCTTCTTTGACGTTGGTGCCCGCCAGGCGCTTGACGTAAGACTGGTCGAAGACGGCGCGCATCGGCTTGATCTTCTGCAAGGGAGCTTTAATCTGTGCCAAAAGCTCCTTCTCCAGCACGCCCGCGTGCATCGCCGCGTCATAAGCAGAGTCCGGGAAGATGTCCCACGCGCCGAAGACGAGGTCTTCGAGGTTCGCGAGCGGGAGGAACTCTTTAATCAGCGGGACGCGGTTCTCCGTGCGCTTGCCGAGGCGAATCGTGCCCATCTGTGTCAGGCTACCGATGGGGGAGGCTACGCCTTTCTTGATGGCTTCGACGCCCGCGATGAATGTCGTGCTGACCGCGCCGAGCCCGACCAGTAGCACGCCCAACTTTCCTTTGGCCGGAGCGATCTCCGCGCCCTTCTCAATTGCCATGAATACACTCCTACAGCGGTGAATTTTACATGGAGGATGATACAGAAGGCGCGGGCGGGCGTCTCAGCTAATCTTGCTGAATACTATCGGCGGCTTGCGCAATGGGGACACGGGCAGGAGGGGAAATCAGATTTTCGAAGTCCGTTCCGGCATCAGTTCCGGGCAAGGGCGGGGCCGGACGTTATGCGCTTGAGCGTGATGTCGAGCGTGCCCAACTCGTTATTGATTTTGGCGCGGACGGGGATGTGGCGCGCGTCGGCCGTGAACCAGATGGCGAGCTTGCCCTTACCGCGTATGAGACGCCCCTCGCCGAAGACATCCGCTTCGACCTTCAAGGTCTGCACCTGGCCGAGCAAGGTCTTCATTTTCTTCTTTTCAGAGACGACGACTGCCACGCTGAAGACGCGGCCCGAGTCGCTGACCTGCACCTCGAAGCTCTTGCCGAGTTCGAGCGGCTGTGTGCGCAGGTAGTAGAAGACGGAGGCTATGTCCTGCACCGCGCCCTTCGTCTCGGAGGTGACGACGCGAGGCTCGCGGCTGGGGTCTGTGGCGTCGCGCTCCGTCCAGACGACACGCCCCGCGTCGCGGTCGAAGACGGCCTCGCTCGTGCGCTTGCGCTTGCCCTGCTCGTCGAGCTTCGTCGTCTGCATGACGGCGAAGGAAGTCGGCTCGACCGTGGAATCGACGTGCAGGCGGAAGTTGAGGCCGAAGAGTTTGCGGAGTAGACCCTTCGAAACAGCTTCGACGGTGAAGCGCAGGGCGGCTGGCGCTTTATCCTTATTCGGCTGCGCCTGCTGTGTCTCCGCCCTGCCCGCCGTAAACCGCATCTCGCCGATGTTGATGCCGCGTAAGATGGAGCGCGAAATCTCCGCATCGTAGATTAGCTCTTCAGCCGGCTCGAAAGGCAGTTTGCGGGCGTTGTCCTTGCGCTTGGAGTCGGGGGCTGGCTGGCTCGCCGCGGCGACGAGCGAAACGCAGAGGATGAGGGCTAAGGCCGCGACGCGGGAACGACGATCTTTCACTACAAACTTCATTTGACCAAAACAGCTTTCAGGGCCAGCAGACCCAGAGCGACCAGGAGTCCGAGCGCCGCCCTGTATTCTCGGTAACGCAAGTATAAACTCGCGTCGAACTTGAGACCGCGCGTCTTCTCGTCTCTGTAAGGCGAAAGCCTGGGGAAAAAGAGCGGAACCGCGTCGGCGTAATTCTTATAATCCTCGCCGAAAAGCTGCGCGAGGTCGGCTGATTCGACGCGCATAACGGGAAAATAGATGCCCAGAAAGAGCGCCGCGAACGGGATGGCTAAGAGCGGCTGGCCCGACGCGACGGTGAATCCGACGCCCAGGAGAAAGCTCCCCAGGTAGAGTGGATTTCGCGTGTGGGCGTAAGGGCCGGAGGTGGCGAGTTGCGCGTTCTTGCGTATGTGACCGGCGGACCACGCGCGCAGCGCGAGGCCGATGAGCGCGACCACGCCGCCGATGGCGAGGGAACGCCAGCTCGGCCGCGCGAACCAAATGAAAAGCGCGCCGCACAAAAAACCGAGCGGCACGCGCCAGCGCTGCACCCACGTCCCGCCTCTACGCAACCGTCTTGCTCTCCGTTCTCTTTGCGTGCCCAGAGCGCCTGAGCCTCTCTTGCGCGAAGTGCAGCACCTGCTCGACAGAGATGTCCATGCAGACCCACTGCGAGCAGGCGCGGCGGTGGCAGTCCACGCGGCAGGCGATGTCGTTGCGCTCGATGCAAATGTCCGAGGGCCGGGGCGAGCCGTTGCGCCACCACTCTGTCGGGCCGAAGAGCCCGGCTACGGGCGTGCCGGCCGCGACCGCCAGGTGCGTCGGCCCCGTGTCGCCGCCGACGTAAAGGCTGGCCCGACGGGCCAGCGCGTAGAACCCTTTCAGAGACGGACTGACCGCGCGCGCCTTCCCTGAACGACTAGCCCGCACGACCGTCTCCGCCAGACCAACTTCGCCCGGCCCGTGTGTGACCAGCGACGTGAGGCCATGATGAGTCCAAAGCTCGTCGGCCAGTGTGCCAAAACGGCTGGCGTCCCAGAGTTTCGTGGGCCAGCCGCCGCCGGGGTTGAGGATGGCGAAGCCTCGCCCCGTGCCCTCGGCGGCCTCGTCTGCCTCCCGGTGGTGCGCGGGGCCGACGCCGATGGGGAACTCAAACTCCTCCGGGTCGCGCGGCACGGGCAGCCCAAGCGCGCCCTCGACCAGTGCCAGGTTCTTGACGATGACGTGCGAGCGGAGCGGGACTTTGACGGTTTTCGTGAGCAAAAAGCGGCTGGGCGGCTCGCGCAGCGCCTCACGGGCAAAGCCGTAGCTGCGCTTCGCCTTCGAGAGACGAGCGAATGCTGCTGATTTGATTAACCCTTGAAAGTCTAAAGCGGAATCGAAGGATGAGGCGCGTAGCCGACGTAACTGCTGGCGCGGTGCCAGCAGCGTCTCCCCAGACACCGGCCAGCGCCTCAGAGCCTTCGTGTCGACTTCGATGAGGGTATCCAACATCGGGTTGTCTCTTAAAATTTCTGCCGCGCGCCGCTCGACCACCCAGGAGATTTCCGCCCCCGGCCGCGCCCGCCGGATCGCCGCCAGGCTGGGCAACGTGTGCACGATGTCGCCGATGCTGCCGAGTTTGACGATCAAGATACGCATAAAAGTGATGAGTGATAAGTGATGAGTGATAAGTGATAAGACAGAGCACGGTTTTTCTCTTATCACTCATCACTTATCACTTTTTTCGCCATTTCCGTCGTCGAGTGGTCTTTCGGGTCGCCGACAATCGCCACGCGCCCGCCGTAGGATCGTACCACATCGCGCTCGGGGACCGTCTCCTCTGTGTAGTCCGTGCCCTTGGCGTGTATGTCAGGGCGGATGGCGAGCAGAAGCTGCTCGACGGTCGGCTCCTGAAAGATGGTGACGAAGTCCACGGCGCGCACCGCCGCGATGATCTCCGCGCGCTCGCGCTCAGGGATGAAGGGGCGGCCCGCGCCCTTCTGCTCTCGCACCTGCGCGTCCGAGTTGACGCCGACGACCAAGAGGTCGCCGAGCGCCTTCGCGCCTTCGAGGTAGCGCACGTGGCCGACGTGCAGGATGTCGAAGCAGCCGTTGGCGAACACGACGCGCGCCCCGTTCTTTCGCGCTATCGCCACGCGCGCAATCAACCGGTTGCGCTCAAGGATGCGGCCTGCGGCGCTCGATTTCTGTTGCTCATCCATACGACTAAGGAAAAACTCAAGTGACCGATTGACTCAACCCCTTCGCGTCTTTGCCCTCCAGCGTGAGTGGTTTTTATTTTTCACGCAAAGGCGCAAAGACGCAAAGAAAAGCCTGACGCTGCTACGCTTCTCCCCAGCGCAGGACGGACGAGAGCAGTTCCTGGCGGTTGATAGTTGCGGTGCCGCGCTTCATGACGACGAGGCCGCCGGCGTGGTTCGCCAGTCGCGCGGCGTCCGGGTGGGACGCGCCCGAGGCCAGGCCGAGCGCGTAAGTGGCTATGACCGTGTCGCCCGCGCCGGTCACGTCCATGGCCTCGCGCGCGCCGACCGCCTCCATGTGCAACGGCTCCGCGCCCTCTTCGAGCAGGAGCATCCCGCGGCTGCCCCGCGTGATGAGCAGCGCACGATAGCCAAGCTCCTCGCGCATCCCGCGCCCGGCCTGCTCCAACTGCGCGTCGTCCGTAAATTTCTGTCTCAATAAATGCTCGACTTCGTCCTCGTTCGGCGTCGCGGAAGTAAAGCCCGTGAACCGCGTCAGGCCGAAGCGCGAGTCCACGAGCACCGGGATGCCGCGCTCGGCCGCGGCCTCGCGCACGGCCGAGACCATCTCGGCGTCCGCCAGCCCGTAATTGTAGTCCGAGATGATGACGGCGTCCGCGTCGCGGACCTCTTCGCGCAGGCGGCCGCGCAGCTCGG
>DATFCB010000395.1:0-5554 GCA_035253525.1 Pyrinomonadaceae bacterium
TCGCCGCCGCCCCCCTCGTCGCACGGGCTGAGGTTCAGAACCGCCTGTACGACTTCACAGACGATTTCTACCGCAAGAACGGCGTTGACCCGGCTAAGATCAGCGGCCGCCGCCAGGGCGTCGCGCCCTTAGGCATCATCGATGTGCCATTTTTCTCTTACCAGCGCAACGTCCGCGCGCTCCTGACGCTCCCGGCCTACAACCACAGCGGCGCGCCCGTCTTCTGGACCGTGATGGGCGAATTCAACGCCGACGGCTTCACGAAGGACGCCGCCGGGCAGCGCGCCCGCCAGATCGCGGATAACATGATCGAGTATGTCTTCCCCACGAAGGACGGCAACCCCGTCGGCCTCGGCAACCTGCGCCAGTCCGTCATGCTCGACATGCGCAACGGCTACTTCAGCAACAACCCTCTGGGCTTGTGGACGCACGTCTGGGTCAGCTACACCCCGCGCGCCTTCAACACGGCCGAAGGCCGCAAGATGCTCGCGGACCTTCAGAAGAAGAACGGCCTGGCGCTGGACGGCACGCCGATCATCAAGACCTTGAGCGAACTCGACAACCTCTTCAGCAAGGGGCTTGCCGCCAAGCGCCTGCGCAACCCGGACGGCTCGGAAGGCGCGCTCTACAGCATCTGCCCCGTCAACAAGGACCCCGATAACGGCGGCATCGCTGCGGACCAATTCCTGGCCTACACGCGCAAGCCGGACGGCACGCCGCTCGAACCCTTCTTCGTGCGGAACTTCGACAGCCTGAGGTTCACGGGCGACTGGGCCAACTAAACTACCACCCCACGCAAAGAGCGTGCGGTCAGACTTGACCAGGACACTGATTTCCAACCGGGCAAGGAGAGCTTCACCAACTCGCCGCCGGAAATCATCCTGGTCAAGTCTGACCGCACGCTTCTTCGTCCCTACATCTCCCGTCGGCGTCCTGCCTTCCTCAATTCTCGTCCGACCTCACTTTTACCTTTTACCTTTTACCTTTTGCCTTTATATTGTCGGGCGCATGCTGAAAAGGTTGTTGGGGGCTTTGTGGCGGCGCGTGCCGGTGGGTTTGCGGCGGTGGGGCGTGCGTCTCGTGGAGCCGCGGTTTACGGTCACGGCGGGAGCGGTCGTCACGGACGAGCGGGGGCGCGTGCTGTTGCTTGAGCACTTCTTCCGCGCGGGCTCGGGCTGGGGCATCCCCGGCGGCTTTATGGAGAAGGGGGAGCAGCCGGAAGAGGCTTTGCGTCGCGAGCTGCGCGAAGAGATAGGCTTGGAGCTTGAGAGCGCGGAGATTGCTTTCGTGCGGACGCTCGGTGGGCCGCAGCAGGTCGAGATCATTTTCCGCTGCCGCCCGCGCGGGGGGCTCGGGCAACAGAGCGCAGAGATCAAGAGCGCGGACTGGTACGCGCTCGACCAGCTCCCGCCGGCGCTCTCGCGCGACCAGCGCGAAATCATCGGGCGCGTCCTCGCCAATGGAGCAAAACCACCCACTTGATGTATGCTGTGCGGCACGAAAGACAAGTCATCAGTGATACGTGGTGAGTGATAAGAGCAAGGCTTTTACTCATCACTTATCACTCATCACTCATCACTTTATTTTCGTCGGAGATAAAAAGAATGGTAAACCTGATTCCATCGCCCGAGGCCGTCATGCAGATTTTGAAGCGTACGGGCGCTTACCGCGAAGGCCATTTCATTTACCCGTCGGGTAAACACACGCCGCACTATTTCCAGATGCCGCTCGCCTTCCGCTACTACGACACGGCGCGCGTGCTCGCGGTCGCGCTCTCGCGCAAGTTTCGCGTGGACCGGGACATCTCCAGCCAGTTGCCGAAGGTGGCTATCATCAGCCCCTCGTCGGGCGGCATCCCCGTCGGCTTCGGCGTGCGCGAGGCGTTGAACGCAGAGCAGATTTACTGGGCCGAGAAAGAGGACGGCAAGCGCAGGTTTCGCCAGTACGTCAACCAGGGCGAAGTCAACCCCTGCATCATCGTTGACGACATCATACGCAGCGGCGGGGCCATAGAGGAGACCGTCGGGCTCTTACAGGAACTCGGCGCTCCGATCATCGGTTGTGGCACAATCGTCCGCTTCACCTCCGCGCCCGACCGCATCGGCGACGTGCCCATCAAGTCGCTCATAGACTTTGAATCACCCATGTACGATAGCTCCGACGACTGCAAGGACTGCAAGGACGGCGTGGCGGAAGAACACGTCAGGTTCTAAAAACAGTGACAAGTGACGAGTGACGAGTGACGAGTTAAGGCATTTATCTTGTCACTCGTCACTCGTCACTGTTTTTCAGATTTCGTGGCGGTTGGCGAGTGCTTTGTCCATCGTCACTTCGTCAACGTATTCGAGGTCACTTCCGACGGGCATGCCCATCGCGATGCGCGTCACTTTCACGCCGAGCGGTTTCAGGAGGCGGCTGATGTAGTTGGCTGTGGCCTCGCCTTCCGTGTTCGGGTTGGTGGCGAGAATCACCTCCTGCACTTCCACCCCGTCGTTATTCTCAGGCTTCAAGCGCGGCAGGAGATTCGCCAAATGCAGGTCGTCCGGCCCCAGCCCACGTATCGGCGACAGGCTCCCGTGTAGCACGTGGTAGAGTCCCTTGTAGCTTCTGGTTTTCTCCACTGCGACCAGATTGTAAGGCTCCTCGACCACGCAGATCATGGAGCGGTCGCGCGCCGTGCTGGCACAAAAACGGCACGGGTCAACGTCCGTCAGGTTGTTGCAGACCGTGCAGAAGACTATGCGCCGCTTGACCTCGCGCAGCGCCTCCACGAAGCGCTCGACATCCGCCTCCGGCACACGCAGGATGTAAAACGCCAGCCGCTGCGCCGTCTTGTGACCGACGCCCGGCAGGCGTTTGAACTCGTCAATCAGTTTGGTGACTGGCTCAGCGTACTCAAGCATAAGAAGGTTTCAGGTTTCAGGTTTCAGGTTTCAGGTTAAAAGCCGAGAACTTGAAACCTGAAACCTGAAACTTGAAACTAAAAAAGTCCTCCGAGGCCGGGCGGGAGCATGCCGCCGAGCTTGCCTTTCATGGCCTCGTCAATCTTGCGGTTGGCCTCGTTGACGGCGGCGACGATCATGTCCTGTAGCATCTCCAGGTCGTCTTCCTTGACGGCCTCCGGGTCAATCTTGAGCCCGACGACCTCGTGTGTCCCCTTCATCTGGACGGTGACGACGCCGCCGCCGGAAGAAGCCTCGACGACCAGCTCCTCCATCTCGCGCGCCATCTTCTCCTGCATGGCTTGCGCCTGCTTCATCATCTGCTGAATGTTCATGCCGCCTGGAAATTTCATCGCTCTTAACCTCTCTTTGCGCGTGCTGAAAGTTTGGAACTCATCCTAACTTTCATCTCGCGTAAATGCAAAGGAAGCGGGACGGAGCCTGATGCCCCTGTTTGTCAATAGAATTAATCGCGCTCTTGTTCCCTTGCCGTGCGTCGGCGTGTTATAAGCCAGGGCAGCAGAGGTTATGACACGCTACGTCATCAAACGCGGCGAGGGCGCGCCGGACAGGTTGGGGCGCTACCGCGCGGAGCTTAACGAGGAGCAGTTCGCGGTCGCGACCGCGCAGGCGGGCGCGGCGCTGGTCGTTGCGGGCGCGGGCTCCGGCAAGACGCGCGCGATAACTTACCGCGTCGCCTATCTGGTCGAGCAGGGCGTCTCACCCGCGCGCATCATGCTCGCCACCTTCACCAACCGCGCGGCGCGCGAGATGCTGTCGCGCGTCGAGCAGTTGACGAGCGGCGGCGACGTTCGCCGCGTCTGGGGCGGGACATTTCACCGCATCGCCAACCTGGTGCTGCGCCGCCACGCCTCGTCAATCGGCTACGAGGCCAACTACACCATCCTGGATTCAGAGGACGCGCGCGACTTTCTTTCCGCCTGCGTGGACGAGGCGGGCGTGGACACGCGCGCGCGCCGCTTCCCCAAAACCGAAGTCTTGCAGGATGTCATCAGCTTCGCGAACAACACGGACCGCCCCATCGAAGACGTGGTCGCGCGCCGCTACCCGCACTTCGAGCCGCTGACCGCGGCGATAAAACGCGTGGACTCCATCTACATGGAGCGCAAGCGTGAGCGAAACGTGATGGACTACGACGACCTCCTGCTCAACTGGAAGCGTCTCTTGATGGAGAAGCCGGACATCGCGGCCGTTTACGCGGACCAGTTCCAACACATACTGGTTGACGAGTACCAGGACACGAACAAGCTACAGGCGGAGATAGTTGACCTGCTGGCCGTCAAGCACCGCAACGTGATGGTCGTCGGCGACGACGCGCAGAGCATCTACGCCTGGCGCGGCGCGGAGTTCACCAACATCTACGAGTTCCCCGACAGATACCCTGAGGCGCGCATCTACAGGCTGGAAATAAACTACCGCTCAAGCCCCGAAATCCTCGCGCTCGCCAACGTCTCCATCGCCTCGAACCGCAAACAGTTTCCCAAGACTTTGCGCCCCGCGCGCGACTCAAAAGGGCTGATGCCCGCGCTTATCCCCGCGCGCGACGCCGACCAGCAGGCGGCCTTCATAGCCTCGCGCATCCTCGAACTCAGGGACGAGGGGCTCCCCCTCGAAGAGATAGCCGTGCTCTACCGCTCGCACTATCATTCGCTCGAACTGCAACTGGAACTGACCCGGCGCGGCATCCCGTACCGCGTCCGCAGCGGCGTGCGCTTCTTCGAGCAGGCGCACATTAAAGATGTCATCTCTTACCTGCGCGTCATCACGAACCCGCGCGACGAGTTGGCGTGGAAGCGCATCCTCAGACTGATTCCGCAGGTGGGGAACCAGACGGCCAACAGAATCTGGGAGCGGCTGGCCTACGCGCCGGACCCGCTCGCGCTCGTGCGCCGCGAGGACTTTCAGGCCGCGCCGAAACGCGGCTCCGGCTGGACCGATTTTCTCGCGCTTCTGGAAAGTCTCACGGCGGACGAGACGCGCGGGAACCCTTCGCGACAGATCGAATTGATTCTGGCGCGCGGTTACGAGTCGCACCTGGCGAACACTTACGAGAACGCGGAGGCGCGGCTCGAAGACCTACGCCAGCTCGCGCTCTACAGCGCGCGCTACAACTCGACTGAAGATTTCCTGTCGGAATTGGCCCTGCTCTCGACCGAGCGCTACGGTGCGCCGCAAGCCCTGACGGGCGAGGACGTGGTGATGGGCTCGGACGAGGACGAACTTTTAACTCTGACCTCCGTCCACCAGGCGAAGGGGCTCGAATGGCGCGCGGTCTTTATCATCTGGGCGGCGGACGGCAAGTTCCCCAGCCCAAGAAGCTTGCGCGACGCAGAGGGCGAAGAGGAGGAGCGCCGCCTCTGGTACGTCGCGCTGACGCGTGCCGCCGAGCAGCTTTACATCACCTACCCGCTGATGGTGACGGACTACAGCCGCCAGACAGTCGTCCAAAAACCTTCGCGCTTCGTCACCGAAGTCCCGCCGGAGCTTTACGACATCTGGGCGCTCGAAGAGGAGACGACCGACGCGACACTCACGCCCGGCGAAGAGTCGCAGAAGTACATCAACTGAAGGCGCAATTTCAACACCACTCA
>DATFCB010000396.1:0-8033 GCA_035253525.1 Pyrinomonadaceae bacterium
GACTTTGCGCCTCCAGCGTGAAATT
This sequence comes from Pyrinomonadaceae bacterium, assembly GCA_035253525.1. Taxonomy (GTDB): domain Bacteria; phylum Acidobacteriota; class Blastocatellia; order Pyrinomonadales; family Pyrinomonadaceae; genus QHXM01. Next base: position 26 of record DATFCB010000396.1, read on the forward strand.
TTAACCTCACGCTGGAGGCGCAAAGTCGCAAAGGAAACGGGCTCTTCCTGCCGCCTCCCTCCGCTCAGCTTGCCAGTCGCAAAAAACCAGGCTTTCGGGTAACATAGTCGCCGTCCGAATCTCCCTGATCCGAAGCCGAGTAAATCGCGATGCCCTTTGCTCCGATTGAAGACGCCGCCGCAGACATTCGCGACGGGCGCATGATCATTATTGTTGACGACGAAGACCGCGAAAACGAGGGCGACCTCGTCTGCGCGGCCGAGAAGGTCACGCCCGAAATCATCAACTTCATGGCGACGCACGCCCGCGGCCTCATCTGCATGCCGCTCACCGAAGAGCGCTGCGACGAGTTGCACCTGACGATGCAGGTCGCCGACAACACCTCCTTTCTCGGCACGGCCTTCACCATCTCCATAGAGGCCCGCAAGGGCGTCACGACCGGCATCTCTGCGGCCGACCGCGCGACGACCATCCTGACGGCCGTTGACCCGAAGACCAGGCCCCAAGACCTCGCGCGCCCCGGCCACGTCTTCCCCTTGCGCGCGAAGACGGGCGGCGTGCTCGTCCGACCGGGGCAGACCGAGGCGAGCGTTGATCTGGCGCGCATCGCGGGACTCGACCCCTCGGCCGTCATCTGCGAGATCATGAACCCGGACGGGACGATGGCGCGGCTGCCGGAATTGGAAGAGTTCGCGCGCCTGCACGATTTGAAAATCATCTCGGTCGCGGACCTCGTGCGCTACCGCATACGCAAAGAGACTTTAGTGCGCCGCGCCGCCGAGACAGAGATCCCGACCGTTTACGGCCGCTTCCGCGCCGTCGCCTTCGAGAACGTCATCAACGGCGAGGTACACCTGGCGATGGTCATGGGCGACGTGACGACGCCGGAACCCGTGCTCGTGCGCGTCCACACGGAGAACGTCACGTTCGCCATGTTCGGCTCGCTCATCGGCGACACAGGCTTTCAGCTTCACACGTCGCTTGAGAAGATTGCGGCTGCGGGGCGCGGCGTCGTGCTTTACCTCAGGCAGCGCGAGCACAACCTTGACCTCGTGCACCAGTTGAAGACTTACAGCCTGATGCAGGAACAGGGCTTGAGCCCGCAGGAGGCGAGCGTGCAGACCGGCTACGGCGTGAACCGGGACTACGGCGTCGGCGCGCAGATTCTTCACGAGCTGGGCCTGCGCCGCATCCTGCTCCTGACGAACCACCCGCCGCGGGTCGCCGCTCTCGAAGGCTTCGACCTCGAAGTCGTCGGCAACGTCCCGCTCGGCTCTCCCGCTAACACAGTTTTCAGTTCTTAGTTTTCAGTTTTCAGTTTCATGACCAGATTGACAGTCCGAAGACCGCGCTGAAAACTCGAAGTCGGGGAGCACTAAGAGCTGAAAACTGAAGACTGAAAATTCAAAACTGCTTTATGCCTGTTGATGATCGCGGCGACGAGAAACCCGCTCAGCCGTCGCCGCCGGAAAAAGAGAAGGAGGTCAAGGCCGCGCTCCAATCGGAGACGGACGAGCCTCTGCCGCCCGCGGCCGAGGCCGAAGCCTCCCGCGACGCCGACCGTCCCGAGCCGGTTACTCCTCAAGGCCGCCGCCGCCGCTTCCTCACGCGCCGCAACGCGCTTTTCGCCACGCTCGGCGTCGCCGCCCTCTTCGTCCTCCTCGTGCTGGCCGTCCTCTTGGCCTACCGGCTCGGCTACATTGACCGCTACATCGCCAACCAGATTAAGGGGACGTTCGCGGAGTACGGCATCCGCGCCGAGATAAAATTCTTCGAGACGAAATTTGGCCCGCGCACCGTCGAGATGCGCGAGATAGAACTCTTCGACGAGAAGAGCGGCGAACGGCTCGGCAAGATTGACCGCATCCTCGCCACCGTCCGCATAGACGACCTCTACTCGATTAGCCTGCGCCGCAACGTGCAGCTTCAGGACTTGCAGCTCGACGGTCTTGAGGTCTGGGTCAAGTTCGACGCCGAAGGCAACTCCAACTTCCGCAACCTGCGTCTTCCTGAGCCGGACCCGAACGCGCGCATTCTCTTTTCGTACTCGACCGCCAAAATCGCCCTCAACAATGCCGTCATACACTACGGCGACGAGCGGCACGACATCTCCGGCGAGGCGCGCAACATCGTCGCCACCGTCGAGCCAGAAGACCCAAGCGCGCCCGAAGAGAGCCGCATGAACCGCGTCACGTTCTCTTCGACCAACTCGACTTTTGTTTACGACGGGCGGCCCGTCAACCAGATAGACATCACGGCGCGCGGCCGCGTCAACCAGACGCGCGCCGAGATTCAGGAACTCGTCTTGCGCTCGCCCGTGGCCGAGGCTCGCCTGAGCGGCGTGATGGACGACTGGCGCAATTTGCGCTACCGGATGCAGGTCAACTCGACCGTTGATTTAACTCAAGCGTCGGACGTGTTACAGGCGGGGACCACGCTTCGCGGCGTCGGCACGATTGTTGGCACAGTCACGGGCGACGGCTCGCGCTACCAGGTGGACGGCGAGATAAAGGCGGACGCGCTCGCGGCCGACGGCGTGCGTTTGCAGGCTCTCACCATGACGGGGAAGGGAGGCGGCGAAGGCAAGAGCTACGAGATCAACGGGCGGGCAGTCGCGGAGTTTCTTTCGGCGGGCGATTTCCAGTTGAACTCCGTGCAACTCGCGGGCAACGTCATGGGCACAGGCACGGACTTCCGCTGGCTGGGCGAGTTGCGCGCCGCCGCCCTGCGCCACCCGTCGGGCACGGTCGCGGGTCTAATCCTGAGCGACGTGACGGCCGAATCGCGCGATGAAGTGCTGACTTATTCAGCCGGAAGCGTCGCGGCCTCGCGCCTCGGCGCGCAAGGAGCGACCATCAACAACCTGCGCGCGTCCGGCGTGCGCGGGCGCACCGAAAATGAGGTGACGGTCGCGTCCATCGCGGGGCTGCAAACTGGCCCGATTCTTTCTTCGACCGCGCGCATCGAGAGTCTGGCGACGGGCAACGTCGAGATAGTTTCGCGGGGCGGTGTGACGAACGTCGAGACGGGGAGTTTGCGCGTCGGCCCGGTCGTGGCTGCGGGGGCGCGCGTCGGGAGTCTCAACATCGCGGGCGTCCGCTTGAGCGTCTACGAGGGCGGGCGCATAGAGGGCACGAGCGGCGACATCAACGCCGGGACCGTGACCGTGGCGGCAAGCACGGACTTCGCGGGCGGGCGCGTTGACAACCTGCGGCTCGGACGGCCGACCTTCGTCGTTGAGCCGCGCGGCAGCTACCGCGTGAGCGCGGACTTGAGCCTCGGCGGCGGCGTGCTGGGCCAGATTAATCTGGGCGCGGCGCGCGCGCGCCTTGTTGCGACGAGCAGCGAAATCCAGCTCAACAACTTCGACGCTAACATCCTCGGCGGCCGCGCCGCGGGCAACGCGACCGTCAGCACGGCCCGGCGCGGCACGTCGCGCGTCGCCGCCGAGTTCAGCAACCTGGACATAGGCAACCTCGTCGCGACCCTGGCGGGGCGCAACATTCCCGTTGCAGGCAAGGCCACAGGCACGGCCAACCTCACGTTTCCCGGCACAAATATCGGCGCGGCGAGCGGCACGGCCCGCCTCGATTTGAACGCGGAGACGGGCGACGATGCGACGGGGCGCACGCCCGTCAACGGCCAGGTCGAGCTGCGCGCCGACAACGGACTTTTTCAAATCGAGCGCGCCACCCTGACGACGCCCGCCACGCAGTTGACCGCCACGGGCCAATTCTCCCTGGAGCGCGACGAGTCGAATTTGCAAGTCAACCTCGCCTCCGAGGACGCAAGCGAGTTGCAGCGCGTGCTCTTCAGCACGGGCCTCTTCTACGAACTCGAAGACCAACTCGAAAAGAGCAGGGTTGAGTTGGCGGGCAAGTTCAGCTTCAGCGGCAACGTTCGCGGGCGTCTCAAAGACCCGAGCGTTGACGGCCGCGCCTCGCTCGCCTCTTTAATCGTCAACGGACGCGACCTGGGCTCGTTGGAAGCCGGGATAGTCAAGACGCCGACCGAGCTTGCCATCAACGACGGGCGCTTGATTGAGCGCGACGGCGGCGGCGTCCAGTTTAGCCTGAAGACGGCGCTCACTGACGAGGGCTTGAACAATGCGTCGCTCACGGCGACGCTTGACCGCGTCAACGCCGGGAACCTCTCGGCCGCGCTCGCCGCCTTCAACCCCAGGCTCGCCGGCCTGGGCCGCATCGAATCTGACCTTTCGGGCACCGTCAACATACAGGGCATCCCGGACGCCATGAGCGGGCGTGCCGAGTTGAGCTTCGCGCGCGGCCGCATCGGCGGCGAGCCTTTCCAGAGCATCACGGCGCAGGCCACCTTCAACGGCCCCCTCGTCACACTCGATTCGGTCGTCGCCCAACTGGACGCGGGCCGTGTCACCGCCAACGGCACATTCAACACGACGGATCAGGCGTTGGACATTCGCGCCGAAGCCACGGGGATAGAACTCGAACGACTCGCCGCCTTCGCCCCGAACCCCGGCGCGCTCCCGCAACTCACGGGCACGGCCAATCTCTCTGCACACCTCACGGGCGCGCTCTCGGAAGATGACTTTTCAAACTTCAACGTGACCTTTGACGGCGAGGGGCGCGACGTGAAGATTAACGGGCGGCCTGCGGGCCTGCTCACGCTGACGGGGCGCACGCAGGATAGAAAGCTCGACATCACTTTCACGACCGGCCTGCTCGGCGCGCAGCAGCAAACGGTGGCCGCGCGGATTGACCTCGCGACAAAGGATTTGAGGACGACCGTCAACACGACGCTCACGGGCGCGGATTTGACCCAACTCCTCACCATCATCCTCAATAACCCGGACGTACGTGTGACGGGCCGTGCGACCGGCGCGTTGAGCGCGGAGGGGCCGCTCATCACGGAGAACGCCGACGGAGAGACGGAATATTCTCTGCGCGGGTTGAAGGGGACGGCCAACTTCACGGACCTGACCGTCCAGGTCGAAGACATCAGGCTGACGGCCGTCCAGCCGCTGTTATTAGAATTCTCCGGCGACCACGTGACTTTCACCAGGACGCAGTTCACAGGGACGAACACGAACCTCACGCTGGGCGGGACCCTCGCGCTCGCCTCCGGCGCGACTCACAGCCTGACCGTCAATGGCCGGCTCGATTTGCGCGTCCTCAAAGGACTCTCGCCGGACCTCTTCCTCAACGGCTCGGCCGAGGCCAACGTCCGCGTCGCAGGCTCCTTCGAGCAGCCGCGCATCAACGGCACAGCCTCCTTGACGAACGCCTCGCTCTCCGTCCTGCTCGCGGACGAACGGCTCAGCATCACGAACGTCACGGGCTCGGTGCGCTTCAACAGCAACCAGGCGCAGATAGACCAACTGACGGGCGTGCTCGGCGGCGGCCGCGTCTGGGTGACTGGCGGCGCGCTCCTCTCCGGCTTCACGCCGACGAGCTTCCGGCTCAACATCCGCGGCGACGACGTGACCGTGCCCTACCCGGAGGACGTGCGCTCGACCGCCGACGTTGACCTTGAGATCAGGGGCACGGCCTCCGGGCGCGGCCAGCAGATAGCCACGGTCATCTCGGGCCAGGTCAATTTGCGCCGCGCCGAATACACGGAAGACCTCGACCTCGAAACTCTCATCAACCGCCGCCGCGAGGCGCTGATAGAGCAGGGCGGGGAATTCGCGCTCGCCGCGACCGCACAGTTTCAGGACTTGAGAATCGAGGGCCGCGACGCGCTCGTCGTCAGGAACAACCTGGCCGAAGCGGTCGGCTCCGTTTCGTTGAGAATCAACGGGCCGGTCAAGGAGCCTATCGTTTCAGGGCGCATCACGTTCACGAGCGGGACGGTCCAGTTCCGCAACAACCGCCACGAAATCCAGCGCGCGACGATTGACCTGCCGGGGAGCATAGAGGTAGACCCGATTCTCAACGTCCAGACCGTCGGCGAGATTCAGGGCTACGACGTAATCACGAGCATCACGGGGCCGCTCACGCAGCCCAGTGTCAACGTGCGCTCGGACCCGGCGCTCCCGCAGGCGGACGTGGTCTCGCTGATCTTGAACGGCCAGCTCGCCACGGGCGACACGGGCGTCTCGACATTGGCCCAGTCTGGTTTGGGGACGGCGGCGAGTTTGCTGACGGAGAGCCTGATTAGCGCGCCCGCGCGCCGCGCCACCGACAAGCTGTTCGGCCTGAACCGCTTCGAGATTGATCCGCTGATTGCGGGGCGGGGCGGCGAGAGCCCGACCGCGCGCTTGACCGTCGGGCGGCAGATTAACAAGAATCTTTCGATCACTTATTCGACCAACGTGACGGGGAACCAGAACCAGGTGCTGGCGGTCGAGTACCGCGTCTCGAACCGGCTCTCCTTCGTCGCGCAGTACGAGCAGGGCAGCACCACGGGCTTCAACTCGCGCAACGACAATTTCAGTTTTGAAATCAGGCTGAAGAAGCGTTTTTGATTGGTCTGTTGATTCGAGTATTGCACTACATTTTTCAATCTCAAATTTGAAATCTGAGATCATAAGGGTGACTCCGCGCCGTTTCCTCTCTTTGGCCTTGATGCTGCTCGCTGCCGCCGCCGTCGCGGCGCGGGGCGGCGGCGCATACGCTTACGCCTCGACGCCGGGCACGGGCGACTACGAAGGGCGCATCATCACCGAGCTTCGGGTCGTCATCGAAGGCAGTCCGCGCGACGAAGCGGCCGAGGCCGAGTTGCTTTCGCTGCTCTCGGTCGCAGAGGGCGGCGAGTACGCGGCGGTGCGCGTGCGCGAGTCCATCCAGGCGCTCTTCGATTCCGGGATGGTCTCGAACGCGCGCGTCGAGGTGAGCGAGACGTGCGCCACGACCCAAACGCGGCCGCTCTGCGTCGCGTTCGTCGTCCGCCGCCAGGTCAGGGTCGGCGAGGTCAAGCTCAGCCTCCACTCCGGGCTCGATTCGCCCATCGCGGAGGACGAACTGCGCTCGCGTCTCAACATGCTCGAACCCGGCGCGGCCCTCTCCGAGCAGGTCTTGAGGAGCAACGCCGACTTGATTCAGGTCTATTTGCGCGACAAAGGTTTTTACCGCGCCGAGGTCACCTACACGCAGGTCCGCGACCCGAAAGACCCGACGGGGACGCGCATGACTGTCGTCTTCGACGTAGAGCCTGGAGAGCAGTCGCGCGTCGAGGTGTTCAACATCGAGGTCACGGGCTTCGACGCATCGAAGGTGCGCCCGCAGCTCGCGCTTCAACAGGGCGCACCCTTCTCGCGCGCCGCGCTCGCCGAAGACATAGAGCGCGTCCTCCAGGCCATCATCGCCGAGGGCTACCTCGCGCCGCAGCTCGAAGACGAGCGTTTCACCCTCGACCCGGCGACCAATCGCGTGACGATCACCCTCAAGGGCAGCATCGGCCCGAAGGTCGAAGTCAAAGTGTTGAAGTACGAGTTCAGCGAAAAGTCTCTGCGCTCGCTCCTGCCTATCAAGCGCGAGGGCAACGTTGACATCTCGGCCATCGTCGAAGGCGAGCGCCGCTTACGCAACAAGATTCAGGAGAGCGGCTACTTCTTCGCCGAGATAGCCTACACCTGCACGGTCGCGCCCGCGCCCGCGACGAACGCGGACCTCAACGGCACCTCCGAGATGTGCAACAACCTCGACCCGCAGGCGCTGGCGGGTCGCACGCTCACCGTCACCTACGACATTGACCGCGGCCGCCGCTTCAAGCTGAAGGACATACGCATAGAGGGGACCGCAGAGCTGAAGATCGAGGACATAGAGGAGGAGCTGCGCACGCAGCGGGCGAACGCCTTGGGCTTCATCCCGTTCCTCGGCTACGGCCGCGGCTACACGAGCCGCGAACTACTGGAGCAGGACCGCCGCACGATTCGCACGCGGATGCAGGACCTCGGCTTCCGCAGGGCGGAAGTGACCGTCCGCCAGGGCGTCTCCATCGAAGGCGAGAACCTGATTATCACCTTCGTTGTCGAGGAAGGACCGCGCACGCGCATCTCAAGCGTTGAGCTGCGCGGCAACAAGCTCTA
>DATFCB010000397.1:0-4806 GCA_035253525.1 Pyrinomonadaceae bacterium
GAACTCGAAGGCCCCGGCCGCCGTGTGGGCGAACACGTCGGGCGAGGTGACGCGCGAGGCGGCGGCGCGACTCTGGCGCAGGCGCTCTATGTCTATCACGAGGCGGCCCGAAGGCGTCTCCGTGCCCGCGCTGCGCAGGGTCTCTATGGTCGGCGCGCTGATGCTCCCCGCGTGCTCAAGGCCCAGACGCTCGGCGACCGCGTAGAGTTCGCGTTGAAACGCGCCCGCGTCTTCGGGCCTGTTCTCGGGCCTCTTTTCAAGCGCGTGCAGCACGACCGCTTCAAGCTCCAGGGGAATCGTGGCGACGAACTCGCGCGGGTTGCGCGGCGGCATGGAAGAATGCTTGATGGCGATGGCGATTGGGGAGGTGCCGTTGAAGGGTGTCGTGCCGGTCAGCATTTCGTAGAGGATGATGCCGAGGCTGTAAACGTCCGAAGCGGGAGTCAGGTGTGCCGCCTCGCACTGCTCGGGCGACATGTAGCGCGGCGTCCCGATCATCGCCCCGACCTGCGTCAGCGTCTGCGGGTCGTCGTCGTCGTCGAGCGCTTCGGCGGCGAGTTTGGCGATGCCGAAGTCGAGCACCTTGACGAAGGGCGGCGCGTCCTTGCGCTGGACGATGAAGATGTTCGCGGGCTTGAGGTCGCGGTGGATGATGCCCGCGTGGTGCGCGGCCTCGACCGCCGCCGAGATTTGCAGCATGACCGAGACGGCGCGCGCAACATCCAACGGCGCATCGTGGGCCAAAACCTCGCGCAGGGTCTTGCCCTCAAGCAACTCCATCACGATGTAGACCAGGCCGTCCCGCGTGCTGCCGAAGTCTGTGACCGTGACGGCGTTCGCGTGTTGAAGACGGCCGGCGGCCCGCGCCTCGCGCCGGAAGCGCGTCTGCGCCGCCTCGTCCTCCACGTAGCGCGGGTTCAAAACTTTGACGGCGACCGGCCGATCAATCAAGAGGTGCGTCGCGCGGTAGACGGCCCCCATGCCGCCCGAGCCTATGCGCGAATCGAGACGATACTTCTCGTCCAGCGTCATCCCTACGAGCGGGTCGTCGGCCGGCCCGTTAATCGCCACGGTCGCGTCCGCCTGCAACGCCGCGCCGTCCTCCGGGCACACTCTCACCTCTTCGGCGAAATCCTGACCGCATGTGGGACAGTGAAGCATAAATACAGTGACGAGTGACGAGTGACGAGTCACAAGTTACTACAAGATTCTATCTCGTCACTTGTCACTTGTCACTTGTCACTGTTTTTAATCGTCCCCGGCCACGCTCGCGCGCGCCACGTCGAGCGGCTCGGCCTGGTCTGGTTGTTCGACGGAGGTCTCGTTGCGCATGCGGTTCTCGTAGGCGGCGCGGACGAAGGAGGCGAAGAGGGGATGCGCCTTTAAGGGTTTCGATTTGTACTCGGGGTGGAACTGGCAGCCGAGGAACCAGGGGTGTACTTCGCGCGGCAGCTCTGTGATCTCGACGAACTTGCCGTCGGGCGATTCGCCGCTGATGCGCAGGCCCGCGCGCTGTAAGGTTTCGCGGAACTCAGGATTGAACTCGTAGCGGTGGCGATGGCGCTCGCTGATCTCTTCGGCCCCACCGTAGACTTCGCGCGCCAGCGACCCTTCGGCCAGGCGGCAGGGCCACGCGCCGAGGCGCATCGTCCCGCCCAACTCTTCCACGTCCACCAAATCGCGCAGCTTGAAGATGATTGGGTAAGGCGTGTTCACGTCGAACTCGGTCGAGTCTGCGTCGCGCAGGCCGCAGACGTTGCGCGCGTATTCGATGCAGGCCGTCTGCATCCCCAGACAGATGCCGAAGTATGGAGTCTTGGATTTGCGCGCGTAGGCGATGGCCTTAATCATCCCGGCCACGCCGCGCTTGCCGAAGCCGCCCGGGACGAGGATGGCGTCGAAGTCGCGCAGGCGAGCCTCGTAATCGTCCTCCATCAATTCTTCGGACTCTATCCAGCGCACGGTCACGCGTAAATTGTTCGCCACGCCGCCGTGCGTCAACGCCTCGCGCAGTGACTTATAAGAGTCTTCCAGCTCGACGTACTTGCCGACGATGCCGATGGAAGTCTCGCCCGCGAGCGGTTCCCTGATGGTGGTGACAAGGCCGCGCCACTCCGCGAGGTCGGCGTGCGGAGCGCGCTCGCTCAGGTTGAGCGAGGAGACGATTAGTTCGTCCAACTCCTGTTCGTGAAAGGCGAGCGGGACTTCGTAGATGGTGTCAACGTCCATCGCCGTGATGACCGCAGACTCTTTGACGTTGCAGAAGAGCGCGATCTTCGAGCGCAGGTCGCGCGAGAGCTGGCGGTCGGAGCGGCAGAGCAGAATGTCGGGCGCGATTCCTATCTGCATCAGGTCGCGCACGGAATGCTGCGTCGGCTTGGTCTTCAACTCGCCGGCGGCGGCGATGTAAGGCACGAGTGTGACGTGAACGAAGATGGCGTTCCCCCTGCCCTCTTCGTTGCCCATCTGGCGTATGGCTTCGAGGAACGGGAGCGATTCGATGTCGCCGACGGTGCCGCCGATCTCGACGATGACCACGTCCGGCTTGTCCTTGTCGGCGACGGCGCGCACCGCGTCTTTAATTTCGTTGGTAATGTGCGGGATGACTTGAATGGTCTTGCCTAGATAATCACCCCGGCGCTCTTTTTCGATGACGGATTGGTAGATGCGCCCGGTCGTCCAGTTATTGGCCTGCGAGAGGTGCGCGTGTGTGAAACGCTCGTAGTGGCCGAGGTCCAGGTCGGTCTCCGCGCCGTCGTCCGTGACGAAGACCTCGCCGTGCTGGAAAGGCGACATCGTGCCAGGGTCAACGTTGATGTAAGGGTCGAGCTTGATGAGCGCGACCCTCAACCCTCGGGCTTCGAGCAGGCAGCCGATGGAGGACGCGGCCAGCCCCTTGCCCAGACTCGAAACCACGCCGCCCGTCACGAAGATGTACTTTGGCATCATTCACCTCAATTTCGTTAATCGTAAATCGTTAAAGAAAGCCGTCTGTTCGTTCGACGATTTACGAATCACGATTCACGTCTTTTGTCTTGTCGTTGTCGTCGCCCGATTCCTGCTCGCCGTCCAGGTAGCCCTGGCGGAAGTCTTCCTGCACTTCGGCCGCCTTGCCCGCTGCCGGGTCCAGAATTTTTTGCAGCCCGAGCGCGCCCGCGCTGAGGAGTCCGGGGTTCTCGGCCGCGCGCTTCTCAAACTCCTCGACCGTCAGCGGCTTCGTCGGCCGCGTCAACAGGTACAACCCGCCGAAGACGAGCAGCAGGAAGAATCCCAGGCCGATCCAGTCTTTCATATGTTCGTAAATCGTAGGTCGTGAATCGTGAATCGAAGAACGGCTTTATCCATGTACGATTCACGATTCACGATTTACGCTCCTTAAAAATCTCTCTCACCCGCAACAGGTCTTGCTCCGTGTCAACGCCAATCGAAGGCGTGTCGGCTTCGATGACTTTGATGACCGCGCCGCGTTCGAGGGCGCGCAGTTGTTCGAGCGATTCGGCGCGTTCGAGCGCGGACTGGGGCCAGCGCGTGTATTCTAACAAAAAGGCGCGGCGGTAAACATACAGCCCCGTGTGCTTGCGGAAGGTGGCGAGCAGCAATGGCTCCGCTTCGAGCGCGGCCTGAAGTGTGCCAAAACGTCGCACGGCGTCGCGCGGAAAGGGCACGGGCGAGCGCGAGAAGTAGAGGGCGCGCCCCGTCGCGTCGGCCACCACCTTGACCACGTCCGGGCTCAACACGTCCGCTGCGTCCGTGATGACTTCCGACGTAGTGACAATCTGCGCCGCATCATCTTTCAACAACTCTTCAACCGCGCGCTCAATCGTCCGCGGGGAGACGAGCGGTTCGTCGCCTTGCAGGTTGACGATCCCGTCCGCCTCGTCGAGCGTGGCGGCGACTTCGGCCAGCCGGTCGCTGCCGCTCGCGTGGTCCGCGCGGGTCATCACGGCCTCGTAGCCTGCTGACAACACGGCGTCCTGAATTCTGGCATCGTCGGTCGCAACAATCGCGCGCGCGACGTTGCGCGCGGCGAGCGCGCGTTCCACGACGTGCAGAATCATCGGACGGCCCGCGATTTCGAGCAGAGGCTTGCCGGGCAATCGTGTCGAAGCGTAGCGTGCGGGGATAACGGCGATGGCGTGATTTTGGGAGGATGAAGCCGTGTGATTCACGGGACAACAAGATACCCTGCGCGGCGGAGCAAGTCAAAAGAAAAGTGTAGTGGTTCAGTTTGAAATGGTGAGCGTCTTCATCAGGGAGGAATCTCACGCAAAGGCGCAAAGGCGCGAAGAAGACCGCGAAGAAGTTGAAGGCTTCTTCACCTTGTGCGCTTTCTTCGCGTCTTTGCGCCTTTGCGTGAGACTGCCTTTCTCTTCATCTCAGCGTTTTAAAACTGGCACAGTCGTTGTTAGATGATCGCAATAATTCCGTATTGGATTTGTAGGTTGACAGTTTGCAAATTATCTTGCATTCTCCGGCGCACCTCATGGCAGTACGTTTCGGCCCCGAATTCAGTTAGACCGGGAGGAACCAAGGGAGCTTTATCTTCATTAGCCGCGCGTCAACCGGACCCTCTGACCTGTCGCAGGTGGCGCACGCCTCAATGAAATTATCGTCGAAGACAATTTACTCAAGCGCGAACGGCAAAGTGGTTGCAGCCGAGCCGACACAAAACTGTCGCTAACTGCCTCACTCAGTCCGTGCTTCTTCTCCCTAAGTAAAATTCGCCTGCTCGAAGGCACAACGACATTTGTTTCACTGGTGTTGTTTGGCCGGAGGTGTATCCGTCTGTTTTCTTTCAGTGAAGTT
>DATFCB010000398.1:0-9361 GCA_035253525.1 Pyrinomonadaceae bacterium
GCCCAAAGAGACGTAAAGGTCGCGCGTCAGGCCCGTCGCGATGTCCGCCTCGGTCATCGCCTGCCCCGAGGCGACGTAGTTGCGCTTCTCCGGGTACATCGTGCGCAGCTCCGCACCATTCTTCGTCACGGAGACCTCGCCGCGCGCGGCCACGTAGTTCGGCCCCGTCACCTGCCTCACGCCGTCGAAGCGGAAGACGTAGCCGCCGACCGTCGCCGTGTCGCCGACGTTCATCCGCACGTCCTTACGCTCCTCGTAGCCCGTAACCAACGTGACGCCGATGATGAAGACCGCCACGCCCAGGTGTGCCAATTCCATGCCGTAGTAGCTGCGCGACTGTGCGGCCAGCTTCTTGACGAAACCGCCCTCGCCGCGCGCGCGGCCCCAAATATTCATGAAGACGGTCGTGATGATCCACGCCGCCAGCAAGAGGCCCAGGCTGACCTTGACCTGCCACCCGCCGATGACGAAGGGCAGGAGCACGGCCGTCGCGACGCTCACGAGGAAAGCCCAGCGCAGGCGCACCGCCAGTTCCGGCAAACTCGCACGCTTCCAGCGCGCCACGGGGCCGACTCCGATCATGAAAGCGACGGGGGCCATAATTGGCACAAAGACCGCGTTGAAGTAGGGCGGCCCGACGGAGAGTTTGCCGAGGCCGAGCGCGTCAACGAAGATCGGGTAAAGCGTGCCCAACAAAACGGAGGCCGCCGCGACGACCAGCAGGACGTTGTTCGAGAGCAGAAACGATTCGCGCGAAACCAACTCGAACTTGCCGCCGAGGCCGACGCTCCTCGCGCGCCACGCGTAGAGCGCCAGCGAGCCGCCGATGACGATGACCAGAAACGAGAGGATGAAGATGCCGCGCTTCGGGTCCGTGGCGAAGGCGTGTACGGAAGTGAGCACGCCCGAGCGGACCAAAAACGTGCCGAGCAGGCTCAGGGAGAAAGCGGCGATTGCGAGCAGCACCGTCCAGCTCTTGAGGCTCCCGCGCTTTTCCGTCACCGCCAGCGAGTGAATCAACGCCGTGCCGACCAGCCACGGGATGAACGACGCGTTCTCCACCGGGTCCCAGAACCACCAGCCGCCCCAGCCCAGCTCGTAATAGGCCCACCAACTGCCGAGCGCGATGCCGCACGTCAGAAAGCTCCAGGCGACGGTCGTCCACGGGCGCGACCAGCGCGCCCACGTCGCGTCAAGTTTCCCGCCGAGCAGTGCGGCCAGCGCGAAGGCGAAGGCCACGGAGAAGCCGACGTAACCCATGTAGAGCATCGGCGGGTGAATCACCATCGCCGGGTCTTGCAAGAGCGGGTTGAGGTCGCGCCCCTCCACGGCCGCCGGGATGAGACGCGTGAAAGGGTTCGAGGTCGCCAGCAGAAAGAGCAGGAAGCCGACGCTGATAAAACCCATCACGCCGAGCACGCGCGCGCGAAGCTCCAACGGCAACTGGCGACTAAAAAGCGTCACCGCCACGGTCCAGAGCGCCAGCAGCAGACTCCATAAGAGGAGCGACCCTTCGTGCGAGCCCCACGTCGCCGCGAGCCTGTAGTTCAAGGGCAGGAGCGAGTTGGAGTTGGTCGCGACGTTGAGGACGGAAAAATCGTTGGTGATGAAAGAGTATGCGAGGCAGCCGAACGCGATCAGGACGAAGATGAACTGCGCCTGCGCGGCTGAACTCGCCATGTTCATCCACGAACGGTTGCCGCGAGCCGCGCCGATGAGCGGCAGCGCGCACTGTGTGGCGGCCATCAGGAGCGCCAGGATGAGAGCGAACTGTCCGACCTCTGGAACGACGGTCATGAAAAACTTCTCCTGCTACTTCACGGTCTCGCTTGCTTTTTTCAGGTGCTCCTGGTTCGGCTTGAGCGCGTCGGCGGCCTCGGGCGGCATGTAGTTCTCGTCGTGCTTGGCGAGCACTTCGCTGGCGTGAAACGTTCCGTCCTCGGAGAGTCGGCCCTGCGCCACCACGCCCTTTCCTTCCTTGAAGAGGTCCGGCAGGATGCCTTTGTAGACGACCGGGATGTTGTGTGCCAAATCCGTGACCACGAAGCGCACGGTCAGGCCGTCGTCCTCGCGCTTGACGCTCCCCTGCTCGACGAGCCCGCCGACCCTGAAAGTCTTCTGGACGGGAGCCTCTTTCGCGGCGACCTGCGTCGGGCTGAAGAAGAAGACCAGATTATTCTGGAAGGCGTTGAGCACGAGCGCGGCGGCGACGCCGAGGCCGCACAAGCCGACGCCGATGAGAGCGAGTCTTTTATGTCGTGGTTTCATTTTCCTTCAAGACCTTCATTTTAGGTGCGCGCGCCGCCTGCCGCAAGAGGGCACGCCTGCGGCGGCGCACGAGCAGCCACACCTCTGCGGCCATCAACAGGAGCGCCACCCCGAAAGAGCCCCAGACGTAGAAGGCGTAACCGCCCATCTCAAAAAATTGTGCCAGGCTTTTCATTTCGCCTCCCCCAGGAGTTCCGCGACCCACGGCGCGTGCCGCTCTCTTTCAAGGATGATGTTGCGCACGCGCATCAGGGTCACCGTAATCGAGTACATCCAGATGGCCGCGATCATGATGAGCAGCGCCGCGAGCATGATGGCCGCCATCGAGGGCCGGCTTCCGAGGCGAATGGTTGCGCCCTGGTGCAGCGTGTTCCACCACTGCACGGAGAAATAGATAATTGGCACATTGACCGCGCCGACCAGCGCCAGGAGCGCCCCGGCGCGGTCCGCGCGTCGCGTGTCTTCGATGGCCGACTGCAAAGAGATGAAACCGAGGTAGAGGAAGAACAGGATGAGCGTCGAAGTCAGCCGCGCGTCCCAGACCCACCACGTTCCCCACATCGGCTTGCCCCAGAGCGCGCCCGTCCAGAGCGAGATGAAGGCGAACATCGCCCCCGTCGGCGCAATCGCCGCGGCCATCATCGCCCAGATGCGCGCATTAAACGCCAGCCCCAGCCCCGCGTAAACCGCCATCAGCAGGTAAAGGAACATAGCCATCCACGCGGCCGGGACGTGAATGTAGATGATGCGGTAAGCCTCGCCCTGCACGGCATCTTTCGGCGCGACGAAGAAGCCTATGTAAAGTCCGACCGCCAGAAGCAGCGCCGTCAAGATCGCGAAAAAGGGGATCAACTTTCCGGCGAGCGGGTAAAAGCTCGCGGGCGAGGTGTACTTGTACCAGTTGATTTTGCGTCGAGCCATACCTTCTTACAGTCTCTCTTTATTCCATAGAGATACGCAGCGCGGCGGCGGTTGCCCAGGGCGCGAACAAGAGGGCGAGCACGAGCACGGCCCCGAGCAGAGATAAATGAGATTCCGCGCTCGCGCCCGTGATACTTGCTTCGACCGCGCCCGCGCCGAAAATCAGAACCGGGATACAGAGCGGCAGGACGAGCAAGGATACCAGCACGCCGCCCCCCCGTAAACCTAGCGTCAAAGCCGCGCCGACCGCCCCGATGAGACTCAGGGCCGGAGTGCCCAGAAGGAGCGAGCCGACGAGCGTCAGGAGCGCGCTCGGCGGCACGTCGAATTGCAGGCCGAGCACGGGCGCGATCAAGACCAGCGGCGCACCCGTCACCAGCCAGTGAGCTATGATTTTGCCCAGGACGACTATCGAGAGCGGCTGCGGCGTCAGCATCAACTGTTCGAGGCTGCCGTCCAGGTAGTCGTGCGAAAACATCCTATCGAGCGAGAGCATGGAGGCCAGGAGCGCCGCGACCCAGACGACGCCCGGCGCGATTGTTCTCAGGACGTTCAACTCCGGCCCGACGCCGAGCGGGAAGAGGCTGACGACGATGACGAAGAAGAAGAGCGTACTGAGTACGCCCGCGCGACCGCGCCACGCTAAGGTCGCGTCTCTCTGTATGACCCATCGCAGAGTTGCCAGCATTCAGCGCTCGCCCACAGGCGCAAGATGGATTTTCACGGCCCGGCCCGCGCGGACTTCCAAAGGCTGATGCGTCGTCAGCACCGTCAGCCCGCCGCCTCTCAGGTGCTCCTCTATGACGGACTGAACGAGTTGGACGGCCCCGCTGTCCAAAGCCGTCAGCGGCTCGTCCAGAATCCACAGCGCGCGCTCCGAGATGAGCAGTCGCGCCAGCGCGAGGCGTCGCTGCTGTCCCTGGGATAAAGTCTTGGTCGGCTGCTCTTCGCTCCCGTCGAGCCCCATGCGCACGAGCGCCGCGCCGACACGCTCTTCGTCCGGCCGGCGGCCCACCATCAGGCCGTAGTGTATGCGCAAATTCTCTGCGGCGCTCAACTCGGCCTTGACGCCTCCGGCGTGGCCCAGGTAGGCAAGCTCTTTCAGGTACTCTTCCTTGAGCGTGGAGATTTTCTTTCCACGCCAGAGAATGTGGCCGGCGGCCGGGGCGAGCAGCCCGCAGAGCATGCGCAGGAGGCTGGTCTTGCCGCTCCCGTTCGGCCCTGTGACTTCTAAAAGCTCCCCCGGCTCTAAGGCAAAACTGAGATGTTGAAAAAGCGTGCGCCCGCCGCGCACGCATTCCAGAGCGTTAGCCTCAAGCTTAGGGCTCATCCGATGTTCGACTGTGCTTGCTGATTCATCCAATCAGGGAGGAGAGCGTCTGAAGCCGCGCGCCGTCAGGGTTTCTCAAGGCTCAAACAATCCGGTCTCCTACTTTGAAAAAATTGTAGCACAGAGCGCATTTCAAAACCTAAACTCAACTCTTTGCGTCTTTGCGCCTCCAGCGAGAGAAAAATCAAAACATCTCACGCCAAGGCGCAAAGACGCAAAGGGGTTGAGTCACGGGTTTGCGCCCATTCGAAACGGCAAGTGCTATACTTCGAGGACGGAAATTTTAGTCAGAGGTTTTTTATCTACAGATGAAGGAAAACATTCTCTTTTCCGTTGCCGGCCTCGTGCTGGGATTCTTCATAGGCTTCTTCCTGGCGAACAGCAATGACGCGGGGCAGACGCCGGGCGCGGCTGCTACCACTAACGCCGCGCGACCTCTCGACCAAACGGAAGCCGGAGGCCAACTCCCGCCCGGCCACCCGAACATTGCTGGCGGCGGCGGCTCGGCCGCTGCCTCTTCCGCGCTGGCGCAACAGGCGATGGACGAAGCCGACCGCAACCCGAAAGACTTCGCCGCGCAGATGCGCGCCGCGGTCGTCTTCTACCAACTCGGCTCTTACGACAAAACCAAGCTCTATCTCGGCCGCTCGCTCGCACTGAAGCCGGACGACCCGGACGCGCTCACGGGCATGGGCCGCACGCTGTACGACACGGGCGACTTCGTGGGCGCGGCCGTCTACTACGAGAAAATTCTGGCACAGAAGCCGGACGACGCGGACGCGCGCGCGGACCTCGGCAGCACCTACGCGCAGCGCACGCCGCCCGACCTTGACCGCGCGCTCGCGGAATACAGGAAAGCGCTGGCCGTTGACCCGAGGCACGAGCCCGCCCTGGCGCGACTCGCAGACGTGTCCATACGCAAAGGCGACAAGGCGACCGCGCGCGACGCCATCAACAAGCTCGCCGCCATCAACCCCTCCAACCCCGCGCTCGCGGAACTGCGCTCCATGCTTTAGAGACTTCCCTTTTCTTTGCGACTTTGCGCCTCCAGCGTGAGAAATCCAAACCTCTCACGCTGGAGGCGCAAAGACGCAAAGGGGTTGAGTCAGGAAGCAGCTTGAGTTTCATCATCGTGAACGGAGTAGAAATTTATTTCTGTTGCCAATCGTTGCCGATGGCGCTATAAACTGTAGCCGCCCGACGCTCGGCTTAAGATAACCGTAAGACCCTCGCGATTTCAGATGTCGCTTCGCCTGCGAAAATGCGTTGGAGTCTGTACGAGGACCGTGGCGGCGCTCTGTTTGTTCTTCGTCTGCGCGCACAATTCTCGCGCGCAGACGCCGACACCGTCGCCCACGCCCACGCCCGCGCCGCAGTCGCCCTGCACGCAGCCCACGCCCTGCCCGAAGCTCGCGCCGCGCGTCATCCAACTGACGGCCGTCTACAAAAAGGGCACGGAGCCTTTGCAGCAGGACGACAAGGTCACGCAGCTCGCGCGCAAGCGCTTCTATCTCTCCTCCTGCCCCTTCAATCTCGACAAGCTTCCTACGGCCGCGCGCCCCCCTACGCGGCGCGGCTACTACACGGGCATCAAGGCCAGCCCGCAGCTCGTCAAGTGGCTCGAAGATAACAACTGCGACACCGTCTACTGCCGCGAGTTGACGACTGCCGAGGTCGCCTGCAAGTCCGGCGAGAGCACTTGCGTCCCGGAATTCGTCAGCTCCTACGAAGAGGCCATGAGGAAGCTGAAAGGCGACGCGGAGCTTGCGCGCAAGTGGGTGACTAACTACGGGCCGCTCGCCGCAGCGGAGTTGCGCGTCGGCTTCTACGAACAGAAATCGAAGTGGCTCGACGCAGTTGTGAAAGAGGCTGAGCGCGCGTCCGCGCTGCCAGCGGGGACGATTCGGACGGCGATGACGGACAGGCGCGGCGTCGCCTATTTCTACGACCTCTGCCCCGGCACTTACTACATCTCCACCGTCGCGCCCGTGGAGGTGGAGGGCGAGCGCATCGTCTGGGAGACGACCGCCATCAACATCAAGGGGCCGAAGGCCGGCGAGCCGGACCAGCCGCTCGCCGTGACGCCCGTCTTCCTGGCAAACGTCCCGTCGAAGAAGAAGCGCGCCAACTATTTCGTGGGCCGGAAAGTCGCGGACGCTTCCGCACGCGGCGCGGCCGAGCCGTTAGACGCTGGAAAGCCTTTGGGCCAGTGAACCGCGGCGACGCGGAAAGGGTCTGATGAATCCGAGGCAGAGCGAACACTGGAAGCGCCGCCTGCGACACCGCGTGGTCGCCCTGGCGATTCTCTTCCTGCTCCTCGCGCTCCTCTTCTTCTACCCGCACGCCTCCTCCAACGCCTACGGCCCCGCCCTTCAGGGACGCCGCCCGCAGCCACAAGGTCGCCGCCGTCGCCGCCCGCCCACACCTCAACCGCAGACCGGCAGAACGGGGCGCAACTACTCGCGCTTCAGACACGAAAGCCACCGCCCGCCCGTAGCCAAACTTGATTGCAACGATTGCCATGCGATTCCGTCGGCGGCCGCGCCCGACCGCGTCACGGCCGCGACGAAGCCGTCTGCGGACGGCTACCCCTATCACGACAGTTGCGTGCAGTGTCACCGCCAGCAGTTTTTCACGGGGGCTGCGCCCGCCATCTGCACCGTCTGTCACACGCGTTCGAGCCCGCGCCTGACCGCGCGCGACATGCGCCTCTTCCCCAGGCAGCCGGACCAGGCAATCGCCCGAGAGTTCCCTGGCTACTTCCCGCACAGCCTGCACCAGGGCGTGCTCGCGCGCCGCGACAAAGCTCCCGCAAGCGATGGCTGGAATTTTGTCCGCGCGTCTTTCAGCACGCGTGTAATGGCACAGCAGCAGACGTTGGAGAATTGTGCGGCCTGTCACCTGACGGACGAGCGCGCGCCCGAGGCGATCAAGGTCGGCGGCACGGAGGCGACCTTCAAGCCGGAGGCCAAAACATTTAAGACCGTGCCGACGGGCCACGCCTCCTGCTTCAACTGCCACTGGCAGGCGCAGAAGCCCGTGAAGGACGACTGCGCCGGGTGCCACCTTTCGCAAGCCGAATACACGAAGCGAAAACGCGCAGGCTCGTTCGAGGCCGCGCTGCCCGGCGTGCTTTCGGCAAACGCGGCGCAGTGGTTCAAGACGTGGCCGCAAAACTGGCCCAAGCGGCTCTCCATCAAGTTTCGCCACCAGACGACGAACCACGACGTAGGCTGCACGACCTGCCACATCAACATCACGCAGATGGAGACGCTCAACATCCCCAAGGCGGACGTGCCGATTGCGACCTGTGCGCCATGCCACATCAGCAGCTCGCCCGTCTTGCGGCGCGAGGGCGGCGCGAACGTCACCATCTTTTCGGAGATGTCTGACGAGGCGAAAGACACTGACAACAAGGCGAACACCTGCGTCGGCTGCCACACGTCGCTCATCGGCCGCGAGCGACCGCCGTGCAGCCATTATCTGATTCTCGGACAGCCGTGCCCCCAGTGATGGAAGTGACGAAGATGACGGACGAAAGAGCTGGAAAGCAGTCTCGCGCAGTCGCGGCCTCCGCGGGCCTGCGCCGCCGCGCCCTGCCGCTCGTCCTCCTGCTCGTCTTCACGGCCTGCGCGCTCCTGACGCTCTTCGCGGTCAATCGCGCTGCTGCGGTCGCGAATAGTGGCGAAACGCAGCCGCCGCGTGAAGCTGTCAAACCTTCCGCCGTCCCCGCGCAGGATTATTCCAGGTTCTCGCACTCCACGCCGGGCGCGCACGCGGCGCTGACCGGCCGCCATAGCTGCTCCATCTGCCACGACCGTCGCGGCAACTCCGTAGAGCCTACCTTCCCGCAGCACAAGGACTGCATCAGTTGCCACCAGACGCAGTTCACGACACCCGACAGCCCCTTGTGCACCATCTGCCACCAGGCGGGAGGATTGGGCCAGCAGAACCCGCCGCTCAAAAAGTTTCCGGGCCTGCGCAGCTTCAACACGGAGTTCGACCACGCTCAGCACAACACGGGGGAGGCGCGTCCGCAAAGTGGCTGCGATGCCTGCCACGCGCCCGCGCGCGGCGGCGTCGCCCGCACCATTCCCGCGAGCCTGAGCGCGCACCAGACCTGTTACCAGTGTCACACGCCCGGTCGTCAGTCGCGCGGCCGCGACATCTCCTCGTGCGGGGCCTGTCATGGCTACGGGCGTTACGCGCGGACGCCTGCGACCGCACGCTCCTTCCGCATAGGCTTCAGCCACGCGGACCACGGCCCGCGCCAGAACCTCAACTGCGCGCAGTGTCACACGGTCGGCGCGCGCGGCCTCGCGCAAGGCCGGCAGGTCACCTCGACTTTCCCCGCACAACATTTCCCCCAAACGCGCTCGCAAACTTGCGCCACCTGCCACAACGGCCAGCGCTCCTTCGGCGAAGTCAACTTCAACGACTGCAAACGCTGCCACACCGGGCAGACCTTCCGCCTGTGAGGGAACAAGTCGGGCAGACTTTTCGTCCTTGATGAAGTAAAATCGTTTTCCGGCTTCCCGAATTAAACCAGACAAGTAATCAACACCTCGTTAAAGGAGATTTCTCTGCAATGCTTCGTCGTTTCGTCTTAGTCGCGCTCGTCCTCTGCGCGATTCTTGTTCAGAGTTTCGCCGCCGTCGCGCAGCAGCCCACGGCGCAGCCTCAGCCCACGCCCACGCCTGCGGCGACCGCGCAGCAGCAGCAGCAGTCGCCCCCCGTAGACCCTAATGATCCGATTGAGCGCATCAAGAGCGAGGGCATGAATCGGTCGCAGGTGATGCAGACGCTGAGCTACCTGACGGACGTGATCGGGCCGCGCCTGAC
>DATFCB010000399.1:0-2690 GCA_035253525.1 Pyrinomonadaceae bacterium
CCTGGACGCCTCGCGCATCGTCATGGGCAATCTCAAAGTCGAGATAGAGCCGATGCACTTAGGCCCGCTCGTGCGCGAGACGATTGACTCGGTCCACCCGACGGCCGCCGCCAAAGGCATAGAGCTGAGCGCGGCGCTCGACCCGCGCGCGGACGAAATACAGGGCGACGCGCACCGCTTGCGCCAGGTGATCTGGAACCTGCTCTCGAACGCCATCAAGTTCACGGAGTCCGGCGGGCGCGTGAAGGTAGAGGCCGAGCGTCTGCTGACGCACGTGCGCCTCACCGTGAGCGACACGGGGCAGGGCATCAGTCCTGACTTCCTGCCGTTCGTCTTCGACCGCTTCCGCCAGGCCGACGGCTCTACGACACGCAGGCACGGCGGCCTCGGCCTCGGCCTCTCAATCGTCAAGTGCCTGGTCGAGGCGCACGGCGGGGCCGTACACGCCTACAGCGCGGGCGATCAACAGGGCGCGACGTTCACGGTTGACCTCCCTCTGCCGGCCGCGCCCGCGCAGAAGGGAGTGGCCCAAAGACGTTCCGCCGGGGAAAAGGTCAAGGATGCTGGCGGGGCGGAGCGCGAAGTGCCGCCCGCGCTCGTGGGCCTGCGCGTACTGCTCGTGGACGACGACGAGGACGCTCTGAAACTTTTGACGGTGCTGCTCAAGCGGCACGGGGCCGAGGTCGCGACGGCGACTTCGGCGGCGACGGTCCCGGCGCTGATTGAGAAAGTGCGGCCCGACGTGCTCGTCAGCGACGTAGGGATGCCCGGCGAAGACGGCTACTCTCTGATTAGAAGGGTGCGGGGCATGGGGGCCGAGCGCGGCGGGCAGACGCCAGCGATTGCGCTCACGGCCTACGCCGGAGACTCCGACCGCGCGCTCGCGCTCCTCGCGGGCTTTCAACTCCACGTCGCAAAGCCCGTCGAGCCCTCGACACTCATCGAGGCAATCACCGGACTCGTCGGAAGAGCAATGCGGAATTAGGAATGATGCATGATGAGAGCCTCTTTGAAAACTCGTTCACGGCTTGAAGTTCTTTGCGACTTTGCGCCTCCAGCGTGAGACTTCCCTTTCGTAACCAATGACTCACGCTGGAGGCGCAAAGTCGCAAAGGAAGAATTTTCAAACAGGCTCTTATCACTCATCACTTATCACTTCTTTTCCACCGTCATCATCATTCCGTGTTTCGGGCGCAGTGTGATGACGGGCTTTGTCTCGACCCGGTGATTGGGGACGAGGCGCATGCGCCAGCGGCGCGCGAGCGAGGCGATGAGCAGGATGCCCTCCATCCACGCGAAGCCCTCGCCGATGCAGCGGCGCGGGCCGCCGCCGAAAGGGAAGTAAGCGAACTGAGGCCGCGCCTCGCGCGCCTCAGGCGTCCAGCGCTCGGGGTCGAAGCGGCTTGGGTCCGGGAAGAAACGCTCGTCGCGCTGCGTCACATACGGGCTCAAGAGCACGAGCGCCTTGGGCGGAATCGTGTAGCCCGCGACTTCGTAGTCCTGAAGCGCAAGGCGGCCGATGGCCCACGCGGGGGGATAGAGTCGCATGGATTCCGCCAGCACCATCTCCGTGTAGCGCAGGCGGGGAACGTCCTCGACCGTCGGCTCGCGGTTTGCCAGCACCGAGTCGAGTTCTTCGTGCAGTCTCGCTTCAACGTCCGCGTGTTCGGACAGGAGATACCACGTCCACGTCAAGGCGTTAGCCGTCGTCTCGTGCCCGGCCAGGAAGATGGTCATCACTTCGTCGCGCACTTGCAGGTCAGTCATCTGCCCGCCGTCGCCCTCTTCGTCGCGCGCGCTCAGGAGCATGGAGAGCAAATCGCCGCGATCCTCGTCGCTCCGCCTGCGTTCTTCGATGATGCGGTAGATGGTCGCGTCCAGTCGCCTCTTCGCCCTCTGGAAACGGCGAGCCTGCGGGAGCGGGAGCTTTTCCAGCAACTCAGAGAAGGGCAGCAGGAGCCAGTTGAAAAGCTCCATGACAGAAGTTAGCGCCGCGCCGATTTCGTCCGCCTCGGATTCAACGTCGGCGTCGAAAAGTGTTCTGCCGACGATGGCGAGCGTCAGGCGCATCATCTCGTGTGAGATGTCCAGTTGCTCATTATCATTCCAGCGCGCGGAGGCGCGCGCGGCGTAGTCTGTCATGACCGAGGCGTAAGCGTTGACGCGCGTGCGGTGAAAAGCGGGCTGGGCGAGGCGACGCTGCCGGCGGTGAAATTCGTTCTCGCTGGTCAGGAGTCCTTCGCCCAGGAGGCGCTTGGCGCGTTGGAGAGCGCGCCCCTTCATGAAGCTCTGGTGGCGCGTGACGAGCACGTCCTTGACGTGGTCCGGGTGTGCCAGAAAGAAGACTTCCTGCGGGCCGAAGCGCAAATAGACCACGTCGCCGTGTTCGGCCGCCGCGCTCTGCAAGTAGCCCAGAGAGTCGCGGCGGAAGGCCCTGAAGTTGCCGCCGAGCAACTTGCCTTTCGGGCCTGGGGGACGGTTAATTGTCGCCAACTCTCGCTCCTCCTTGCGGCAAACTGGCTCGCCGTCATTGTTCCATCGCCCGGCCAAGACGGTCAAATAAGGGCGATTATATACTTGGCTCACCTAGAGACCGATAGACAGCAAAAGGCCCGCCTTGTTAGACGGGCCTTGCGAAAGCGGCTCTTAATCTTTTGTGGTGGAGCCGGAGGGATTCGAACCCTCGACCT
>DATFCB010000400.1:0-2791 GCA_035253525.1 Pyrinomonadaceae bacterium
GACTTCACCGGATGTTTATACTGCCTGTGACTTCCTTCGGTCACGACGAGACGCCACCCATCCTTCTCAATAAGCTTGATGACATCGCGGACCTTCACCGCTGCTTTAACTCACATTCGCCGTTCGTCGTGTTGATCTGTCCGATGGTGACGCGCATGTTGGGATTGTAGAGTTTTGTTGTTTGATTTGCGAGTCAATTATTGCCCCTTTCAACCGCGAGCGCAAATCAAAATCAGGTCTTCGGGCCAGGCCATCTTCACAACTTTTTCAGAGAACTTTCAGAACTTGGGCCGGACTTTTCTCGCGTTAATAATTAGGTGCGACAAACCGTCAAACCCGTTCCGGCCCGTGAGCCGGCGTTGGAGGATTTACAATGAGAATTCTGTTGTTACTACTCTTACTCCTCGCTCCCACAGTGACTTTCGGCCAGCATCAGCACACGGCGGTCGAGGCGCGGCCCGCACAACTCGCGACCGGCCTCGGCGAAGTTCATCACCCGGTCACGACGAAGAGCGCCGAGGCTCAAAAGTTCTTCGACCAGGGGCTGGCCTACGTCTACGCCTTCAACCACGAGGAGGCCGTGCGCTCTTTCAAACGCGCAGCGGAGTTGGATTCCTCGCTGGCGATGGCGCGCTGGGGCGTGGCGCTCGCGCTCGGCTCCAATTACAACCTGCAAGCCGACGCGCCGCAACTCAAAGAGGCGTACGCGAACGTGCGCGAGGCCCAGGCGCTGGCCGCAAAGGCTTCGGAGCGCGAGCGCGCATACATCGAAGCGCTCGCGAAAAGATATTCGGATAATCCGCAGGCCGACACGCAGAAGCTCGCCGCGGATTACAAGGCGGCGATGAATGCTTTGGTCAAACGCTACCCGGAAGACCTGGACGCCGCGACCCTGTACGCGGAGAGCATGATGAACCTTCGCCCGTGGAAACTCTGGTCGCCGGACGGAACGCCGGCCGAAGGGACCACGGAGATCGTCGCCGTGCTTGAGAGCGTGCTCAAGCGCGACCCCAGACACTCCGGCGCGAATCACTACTACATTCACGCCGTGGAGGCTTCGCCCACCCCTGAGCGCGCGCTCCCGAGCGCGAAGGTGCTCGAACGTCTCGCGCCAGCGGCCGGCCACCTCGTACACATGCCGTCGCACATCTACATCCGCACGGGCGACTACGAAGACGCGGCCCGTAGTAACGTCGCGGCCATCGCGGCCGACCGCGCCTACTTCGAGAAGTCAGGCAAGGGCGGCGTCTACCCAGCCATGTACTACAATCACAATATACATTTTCTGGCATCGGCCAGCGCCATGACCGGCCGCTACGCGGACGCCATCAAGGCTGCGCGCGAACTGGAAGCCAGCGTCTCGCCTTACGTGAAGGCGATGCCGATGCTCGAAATGTTTATGCCTTACACGCACGTCACGCTCGTGCGCTTTCAGAAGTGGGACGAGATTCTCAAGTCGTCCGAGCCGTTGCGCGAGTTGAAGATCACGACCGCGTTCTGGCGCTTCGCGCGTGGAATGGCTTACGCGAGCCGCAAACAGGTTGCGGAGGCCGAGGCCGAACTCAAGCTGCTCGTCGAGACGATTCGCGAAGTGCCGTTGGACGCGCCGCTCGGCAACAGCACTGCGCGCGGCGTGCTCGCCGTCGCGGAGAATTTGCTCGCCGGGCGAATCGCGCAGGCGCGCGGCGACAGGAAGTCCGCGTTTGAACTCATGGGCAAAGCGGTCGCGGCCGAGGACGCGGTGAGCTACAACGAGCCGCCCGATTGGGATTTGCCGGTGCGCGAATGGCTCGGCGGCGCGCTCATCGCGGCCGGTGACAGCCGGGAGGCCGAGCAGGTTTTCCGCGCGGAGTTGAAGAAACACCCGCGCAACGGACGAGCCCTCTTCGGCCTCGCAGAGAGTCTGAAGCGGCAGGGCAAAGAGGTGGACGCGCGCGCGGCCGAGCGCGAGTTCGAGAAAGCCTGGGCGCAGGCCGACACGAAGCTGACAAGTAAAGACCTGTTCGGCACGGAAAGTGAGACGGCGCGCTCGACCGGGGGCGGAGCGCAGGGCTTGCGCTTCGCGGACGTGCAGCTTAAGACGGGCGTCCGGCTGCGTTACGCTGAAGCCGGCGACCCCAAAGCTCCGACCCTGATTCTGCTTCACGGGTTCACGGACTCGTCTTTCTCGTACAGCCGCGTCATGCCCGCGCTCGCCGCGAAGTATCACGTCTACGCGCTCGACCAGCGCGGGCACGGCGACTCGGAGCGCCCCGCGAACGGGTACTCAATCCCGGACTTCGCCGCGGACGTGGTGGCGTTCATGGACGCGAAGAATTTGAGGCGCGCGACCGTCGTGGGCCATTCGATGGGGAGCTTTGTCGCGCAGCAGGTGGCGGCAAGCGCGCCCGAGCGCGTCGAGCGGCTGGTGCTCATAGGCTCCGCGACGACGTTGCACAACGACGTGGTCGCAGAGCTTCGGAATGCGATTGACGAACTCGACGACGGACCCGTGCCGGAGGAGTTCGTGCGTGAGTTCCAGACGAGCACGGTTCACGCACCGCTGCCCGCAGAGTTCATGGAGCGCGTGGTGGCGGAGAGCCGGAAAGTGCCCGCGCGCGTGTGGCGCGGGGCGGTGGCGGGCTTCTTCGCGGACGAGCCCGGCGACCGGCTTGTCAGGATCAAAGCGCCGACGCTAATCATCTGGGGCGACCGCGAGATGGTCTTCCCGCGCGCCGAACAGGACGCGCTCGTCCGGCAACTCTCGAACGCCGTCCTCAAGGTCTACGCGGAGACGGGCCACTCCCCGCAA
>DATFCB010000401.1:0-7834 GCA_035253525.1 Pyrinomonadaceae bacterium
GGTGCGGCCGAAGCCGCTCGGCTTGCTGCGCCCGACGCCCCCGCGATTGCTCGCGCCGACGCGCGTCCCTGCGAACATCGTCGGCCGCGTCGCCGGAACGTATCGCGGCGGCGAGACGGGAGGCGTGAACCCGGCCGGCGCGCGGCCACCCGCGATGCGCCCGTAATCCGGGTAGCGGCTGACGAAAGTCCCCGTGGGTCTGTAGAACGGATACGAGTAAAAGAAGAAGGGATGGAAACCGGGGCTGCCGCCGTAATAGTAATGCCGCTCGCGCACCTGCTCCGTGGTGCCGTCGGGGCGCTTGCCCTCTGCCCATTCGTCCACTCCCGCGAAGTCGCTCAGCGGCAACATCGCAACATTGATGCCCTTGCTTTGATACTCCACGAAGTCCTCGTTCAAGTCGTCCAACTCCTGCTGGCGCGCGCGGTCGGGCGTGACGTAGAGCACTGACTTGACGCCGAGTTCTTTCAGCTTCTCGGCCGAAGGAATTTTCGCGAGGTAGCGGTTGTCGAACTGCGTGTCGGCGTCCGTGTAATTTTCGAGCCGGCGCGAGTCGAGCAGAAAGACGGGCGGCGCGTCCTGGGCCACAGACGATTGCTTCGTCTCTATCTCGCCCGCGTAGTAGAGCATCGCGGCCAACGTCTCGTGCGACGGGGTGACGCCGAGCGGGTGCGGGAAGTTGTCGAAAGTCGTGATGAGGGTGCCCGCTTCCGCGAGCCCCGCGCCGAGCGCGATTGTTTGGCGTCCGGGCGCGTCCACGATGATCGCCGTCTCCGCCGGGTTCTCCGCGTTCTTGAGAAAATCTTTCGCAATCGCCTGGCCGCGCCCGTAAGCCTCCTGCATGTCGGGCGAAAAGACGGGCGTCAGTTGACTGCGCAATGTGTCGAACTGCAAAGCCTGTATGAGCGTCGGGACGAAGTAGGGCAGCCACTTCTGAGACTTGGGCTGGAAGGCGTTGAGCATGTTGGATTGGACTAGATACCTGCGCCACGCCTCGCCCTTCTGCGAGTCGGTCGTTTGCGCGCCCGCGAAGGTCAGCCGCTTGTCCTCGGAGCCTATGTCCCACCCGTGCGTGCGTTGCAACTCAAGCGAGTCGCCGTCAACTTCCGTCGTGTCGTCGCGGTTGAGCAGCCACGCGCCGCCGCCGATGACGCCCACGGTTGCGACGACGGCGGTGATGTTAAAAGTGCGCCGCGACATCTTCCACCAGGGCTGCGATTCGCTGCCGCCTCGGACGCGCCGCCGCCTATTGATGCGCCCCGCGCTCGTCAATTTTTTACTGACCTTCTTGTTGCTCATCTTTCCATTCAACTACGAAACCGAAACACAGAGACGCGGCGAGGAATGACAGCTTTCAAATTTGAAATTTCAGATTTGCTATTTCAAATCTCATCCTTCCCTCTCTCTGAATTTCCCGGCTCTTTCATTTCTTAACTTCAAGCAGCGATGAACGTCGGCACGGTCAGCGCCGTGTACTCGGTGCTTTTGTGCGACAGGCGCGTGAAGAAGCCGCAGGCGCTGCCGCCGAGGACGTAGACGCCGAAGTTGGCGAGCCGCCCTTCCGCGTCCGCAGCGGCGCGGAAGAATTTTTGTACGACGAAGCGGTCGGGCAGCGCCTGCTCGATGGCTTTCTCCCAAACTTCCTGGCTGACGAAAGGTCCACAAACGGTCTCCGTGCCCTCGCAGCCGTAATCGCTCTTGAGCACCCACTCTTCGCGCTCGGCGCGCAGCCTCTCAATGGAGAGTGTGCTGAGGCGACGCGTTTCGGGGATGTAGCGACGAATCCAGCCGCGCGCGCGTTTTGAAAATCTCTCCTGCTCTTCCCAGAAAAAGGCCAGCGACAGTTTGTTCTGCGTGACGACCGCGCCGAAAGGGTTGACGATTGTGACGCGCCCCTCCATCTCCGCGCCGACGAGAGCGGAGAGCGGGCCGTCGAGCGGCAAGGGGTCCGGGTACTCGGGCGCGTCCGCCCAGACCGGCGTCCGCTCGCCCCACCAGTCCGTCTTGTAGTGCCTGAGAATCAGGTCAACCGCGACGCCCAGGACTTCTATCCCGCGGCTTGTGCGTCGCACGTTGAACGGCGAGCCGCAGACCACGCGCACGCCAGCCTGTTCGAGCCAGCGCGAGAAGAGCGTGATCATCGCCAGGTCTTCGCTCAACTCGGTCGGGTAGATAATCCCGACCACGCCGAGCGGCTCACTCGTGCGCTTGGCGTGGCTCTCGCGCAGGACGCCTACGAACCTCTCGCGCAAGACGGCGTTCGGGTCGAAGGCGCGGCCGTGCGCCT
Organism: Pyrinomonadaceae bacterium; assembly: GCA_035253525.1. Lineage (GTDB taxonomy): Bacteria > Acidobacteriota > Blastocatellia > Pyrinomonadales > Pyrinomonadaceae > QHXM01. The sequence goes on from DATFCB010000401.1 coordinate 2,288, forward strand.
CCTTCAACATCTCGTTGAGGATGACCGCTTCGGGCTGGCCCGAGGGCGTGTCGCTGTTGAGTTCGCAGCATCGGATTTGCCCGTCCTCGCAGACGAAGAGGTCTGCGCGCGCCATCCCGTGCCAGAGTCCGCCCGCCGTCTCCCACATCAACTGCTGCCACGGCGTCAATTGATAAAACTCCGCGAGGAGCGAAGGATTCTCGACGAGGATTTCGACCAGTTCCTGATGAAGATAGGTAACGCGCTCGGCCGCTTCCATCAGCGAGCGAGCGCGCGCGGTCGAGAGCACCACGCCGCGCATACCGAAACGCTCGCGCCCGTCGAACCAGGGGTCCGAGATGACGCCCGTCTCGTAGATGTCGCGCGCAAAGCTTGCGTAATCGCCGTCTCTCGCTGGGCCTTGTGACATGGGAAAAATTTCGGGAAGTTCTTTACACGGCGTCGAAAGATTGCGCGGCGACTTCAGCCGGCGATTGACGCGACGATGATGAGCGCGATGCCGATGATGACGGAGCCGATGACGATGGCGAGCGCGATGTTCTGGTCTTCCTCTATCTCCTTGCGGATGGAGAACGGCGTCGCCTTGCCCATCACGAAGAAGGCGAGCGCGAAGAGCAGCAGGCCCGCCGCCGTGTAAATGGCGACGTTCAAGAGAGACTGCACGAGCGGCGAGATGAGAAGAAACATCCGTTGTCCTCCGAGTCAAAGTACCTGTCGCATAGCGCGCCTTAAATATCACTAATCGTAGCCGCCCGACAACTCCTCGACTATCTCGCGCACGGCCGCGCGCGCGTGTTCGACTTCGTCCGGTTTGAAAGAGACCGCGCCGACCACGGCGTGGCCGCCGCCGCCGTAGCGCTCGCAGATGCTCGCTATGTTGTGACGGCGCGGGCGCGGTGCCCAGGGGTTCGAGCCGACGGAGATTTTCGTCCGCTGCGGCCCGCGCGTTAAGGCCACAGAGTAGGTCGTCTCCGGGTGTAGGTAATACGGGATGAACTTGTTGAAGCCTTCTATCCGGTCGTCAACGAGGTCGAACGTGACGACGCCTCGCGCGTAGGTCGCTTTGCGCCGGACGACTTCAAGCGTCTCGCGGTGGCGCGCGAGGATGGGCCGGAAGCGGGCCTGCACCTCGTGCGAGAGCGCGACCTCATCCAGCGTGCGGGAGACTAACCCGCGAATGATGCGCTCGACGAAGGCGTCGTCCGGGTCGCTCTCTATCACCTGCATCAGTTGCAAGGCGGGTGCGGCCAGCTCCACACACTGCGCCGCCGAATCGTAAAGCGCGCCGTCTATGACGTGCGCCCAGCGGACGAGCGGGTCCAGGCTTTCGTCCGCGAAGTCGAACTGCTTCTGTGCCACGTCCGCGATGAATTCCGTGCACGACTTGCGCTCGGTGTCCAGAAATTTACGGCCCGAGCGGTCGGCGCGAAAGTGCGCCTCGTCCGACGGCGTGAGAAACGCCGACTGGTGATGGTCGAACCACCACGTCAGTCGCTCGCTCGTGGAGTACTTGAAATCGACGATGGCGTTTTCGTCGCCGTCGAACATCTCTTCGTCGAAGAGTTGGCCCGGCCTGTGTAGTAGGCTGGTGTACTCAACCTCCGCCGACGAATTGACGCGCGCCTTATAGAACCGCGTGAAGACGGCGGCCGAAGCCACACCGTCGAAGCAATGGCCGTGATACAGGATGCGAAGTTTCATGGAAAGAATCGTAAATCGTAAATCGTGAATCGTAAATCGGAGAACGGTCTTTCTTTTTCTATTTACGATTTACGATTGACGATTCACGGCTTTTCACGGCTCTTTACAGGGCTGGACTGTTTGCGAGCTGGAGTTTGAAGAGGCTGTGGCTTTGAGCAGCTTGGCCTTGCCGGTCTCGGGGACGAAGGCGGGCGTCGTCGGCGTCGTGGTTGATGTCGTCGCCGTGGGAACGTCCGCCTTCTTGTCCATCTTCTCAAGCCCCAGGCGCTCGCGTATGAAACTCTCGACCTCGTCCTCGATCAACTCGCCGTTGACGACCCAGGCTTTTTCCGCCAGCACGTCGCCCGTCTTGTTGAGCTTCGCCGGGTCCAGAAAGACGTTGTAGGGCGAGCCCCAGCGGCGCGTGTCGCCCGTCGCCTGCCGGTAGCCGTAGTGCGCCGTCTTGTCGCGGTCCTCGCGCGACTCCGACTCGGAGACGACCGTGTAGGGCGAGCCGCTCTCGCCGAAGAAGGTGACCGTGTCGGCGCGCGGGGCGTACTCGCTGACGCCAATCACGTCGAGGCCGTGGGCCTTGTACTTCGCATAGAGCTTGGCGGCGACGGGCGCTTCGTTCCGCCAGTTGCCGCACCAGGGCGCGAAGTAGACGACGAGGACGAGCTTCTTGCCCTTCGCGAAGGTGCGCAGGTTGATGGGCGCGTCGTCCTTGACGCTCTTGAGCGTCCAGTCCTTGTAGTTGACCGTCTTCTCTTCAAGCGGCGCGTATTCGTGGCCGGCCTGCGCGAGCCCCGTCAAGGCGGCAGTCACGAAGGCGAAGACGAGGGCGACGAGCGTCAGAACTTTTTTCATGATTCAACTCTCCGGCTGTGGCTTAGCGGGGAGAACGGTTTTACGTCTGAACGGAATTTGGCATAGCAAAGTTTCTACCTGGAGGCGGACGCGACCGGCGCTTCGTCCAAGAGCAGCTTGACGGCCGCCTCGAAGGTCGCTCGCTTGCGGATGCCGAAAACCTTGTAACGAATCCGCCCCTCGCGGTCAATGATAAAGGTCGTCGGGAAACTCTGTATCCCGCCGAAGCGGTCGCCCACCGTCTCGCCGTCGAGGAGGATGGGGTAGTCCACCTTTATCTCCTGCTTAAACTGCTCTATGTCTGAAGCCGTGTCGTTCCAGGACGCGCCGACGACCGTGAAGCCCTTGCCTTCGAGGTCTCGGTACATGGCGTTGAGGTCTGGAATCTCCTCGCGGCAGGGAACGCACCAAGTCGCCCAGAAGTTGAGGAGCACGACACGCCCGCGCAAGCTTGAGAGTTGAACCGTCTCGCCCGCCATGTTCTTCAATTCGATGCCAGGCGCTGGCACAACCTGCGCCGCCTCTATCGGCGGCAAAACTTCTGTGCCAGGACCTTCGAGCTTAATGGCCGCCTCCGGGTTGGGTAGCCACGAGACGAGCCACGCGTTGATGACGGCCACTTTGTTGGTCGCGATCAGCAGGCCGATGCTGATGAGCATGATCCCGGAGACGACCTCGACTTTGTGCAGGTGCTTACGGAACTTCGTGTAAAAGCCTAGAAACTTGTTGATGCCGAGGCCCGTCAGGAGGAAGGGGACGGAGAGGCCCGCAGCATAAAAGCAGGAGAGGATGAGCCCGGCCTTCCAGTTGCCGCTGGTCGCGGCCAGCCCGATGATGCCGCCCAAAATTGGCCCGATACAGGGCGTCCACCCGGCGGCGAAAGCCATCCCCAAGGTCATCGAACCCAACATCCCGCGCGGCTTCTGCTGAGAGAAGAAACGCGTGTCTTTATAGAGCGCGCCGATTTTCAGCAGTCCCATCAACTGAAGCCCGAAGCCGATGATGACGACGCCGCCGATGATGCGGAACCAGGGATTGGCCGTCACGGTCTTGCCGACTAACCCTGCGACCACGCCGAGCGAGAGGAAGATCATCGAGAGGCCGATGTTGAAGGCGATGGAGTTGAGGATGACGGCGCGGCGCGCGTTGCTGCGCGACTCACCGCTGCCCTCGCCTTTGAGGTGGTCTATGCTGACGCCCGAGATGAGCGAGACGTAGCCGGGGACGAGCGGCAGCACGCACGGCGAGAGAAACGACAACAGGCCGGCCAGAAACGCGACCCAGATGGTAATGTTAGTACCTTCCATAATCCTTAAGCGCCAGCGGCACAGTATAGCAGAACGGGTGATAAGTGATGAGTGATAAGTGATAAGTTAAAATTCTTTCTTTTACTTATCACTTATCACTCATCACTTATCACTTCTCTTCAATCACTTTCTCAATCGCCTCGGACATCTCGGCTTCGTTGCCGCCGCCGACGCCCGTGGTCAGCAGGCGGATGACGCCCTGGCGGTCTATCAGGACGGCAGTCGGGATGGCGGTGACGCCGTACCTGATGTGGTTGTCGTCGCCGTCGGCCACGGCCATGCCATAGGGCAGGTTGTGCATCTTCCTGAAGCGCCCGATAAAGCTCAACTCCTCGGCGGGCTTCATCTCCTGCCCGTTGCCCTCGCCGTAGAACTTGGTGAGGCCGAGGACGACGAGGCCGCGGTCCTTGTACTTCTCGTGCCATTCGATCAAGTGCGGGAAGGAGCGCAGGCACGGGCCGCACCAGGTGGCCCAGAAATCTAAGAGCACCACGCGCCCGCGCAACTCCGAGAGCTTGACGGGAGACTGCTCGACCCAGTTGACGACTTTCAGCTCCGGCGCGATTTCTCCCTGTAGTCGCAGTTGTAGCTGCTTGCGCTGTAAGGAGCGCAGCACGAAGCGCCGCTCCTCCGGCTTGACGCCTGTGTTGGCGTAAACGATGGCCGCCTCAATTAACTTCACGGCCTCGGGTTTTCGCTTGCCTTCGACCAGCACGTCGGCGAGCTTTTCCGTGGCGTCCGTGTACAGGCGTGCAGACGGCGCGGCGACGGCCAGTTTGCGCACTTCTTCGAGCACCGCGACCGAGGCGTCCGCGGGCTTCTTCATCTGCTGGTAAATGTCCACGAGGGCGCTGCTCGAAAGGTAGACGAGCTGGTCGGCGGGCGGAGTCTTCTCGCGGGCCTGCAATGTCTTGGCGGCCTTGAAGGCTGCCTCGGCGTGCGCGGCGGCCCGCTCCAACTGCTTCTTCTCGCGGTAAGCGCGGGCGAGCGCGTTCTCCACCTTCGCGTGCTCGTTGGCCCTGCGCGGCTCGAAGCGCAGGTAGTCCGCGAGCGCCGCTTCAGATTCTTCGAGGCGGCCGCGCTCGGCCGTGCCGAGCGCGAACAGATACCGCGCGTACTGCGGGTGATCGCCCGCAGCCGCTTTGTCACGCTCCAGGTAAGTCTTCAAGACTTCGACCGTGCGCTCCTCGTTGGACGAGAGGCTGTAGAGCAAGGCCAGGTAATAAAGGTCTTCGTTCGACGGGTTCGGGCGCGCGTTGAGCGTCGCGGCGTGGCGCGCGGCCAACTCCTTCTGCTCCTGCAAAGTTTTCTCCATCAACTTCGCGTCGAAAGGAATCTTCTTGGCCCCGAACTCCTGAAATTTTCTGGCGGCGTAGCCCGATGCCTCGTCGTGTAGCGCCGCAGCCGCGCGTTCGTCAACAGTGGACGCCGTGGGCGGCGACTGAATGACGCGGCCCGCCTGTGCGAACGCCGAAAACGCGACGAACGTGAGCGCGCTGGACAAGAGGAGCGATGCGGTCAGCTTTCTCATAGGGAAATCTTCATCAATCAGCGGGCATAAGCAGAGTGGAAACGGTCAGGGCTGAAAGCCCGCAGGAGCGGCGGCGCGACATTAGTCGTAATCTCTTCGGCCACCAGCTCGCCCGTCAACGGCGCGAGCAGGATGCCGTTGCGGTAATGCGCGGTCGCGTAG
>DATFCB010000402.1:0-8016 GCA_035253525.1 Pyrinomonadaceae bacterium
CAGGCCGCGGAACTTGATGCCGCGCAGGCGCGCGGGCACGGTCCCCTCGTTAGTGATTTTGAGAGAGACGGGCGTCTCCGTCCCCGGAATGAGCACGTCGTTGTGCGGCGTGAGCGTCGCCTTGATTCCGCTCGCCAGGACGAGGGCATGGTTCAGCCGCTCGTTCGTCAAGACGAAGCGGTGCGGGTCGGAGAGCGAATAAGACGCGGAAGGGCTGTGCCGGCGCAGGGAAATGAGTGATTGAAGGACGCCCGAGCGCTCGTACTTGTTGGCGACGTATAAAGGCAGAAGAGCCTGTGCGGCTAAAGGCACTACTCTTTCGGCGACCTCTTTGCGTAGCGACAGGCCGTCGAGAAAGGTCTGCGCGTTCGCGGGCAAGGGCGGTGCGTTCTTCGCGTTGCGCACGAGGCGATAGCGAATGGCGGGCATCCAGTTGGCCGGCACGGTCTTCGGCCAAGGGCCTTGCGTGGCGTGGCGTTGGAGGGCCGCGAGCGCCTGCTCCGCGTAAGTCGTGCCGCGCACCTCGTCGCGCTCGTTGCGGTTGACGGAGATGATTGCCGCCTCGTCGCTCGCGGGCTTGTCACTTGTTGCGCCGGGAGCGCCTGCGCGCACGAAGAGGCGTTGCACCTGCCAGACGCTCGCACCATTGCGCTTGAGCTGTTCGGGGAAGCGGCGCGGGTTGGCGGCCGCATCGAAGGCTTCGAGGACGAGTCGGCCAGTGGCCTGGTGATGACCGTGGCCGCTCGTCGTGTCGTGGTTGGTGATGATAACGTCCGGGCGCAGTTGGCGGATTTGGAGGACGAGACGGCGCAGCGCTTCGTCGTGCCCCCAGACGCGGAAGGCTTCCTCGGCGGATTTGGAGAAGCCGAAATCTTTCAGGCCCAGAAAGTGCGGCTCGGAGCCTTGAATCGCGGACGCCTCAACGGTCTCGCGCGCGCGAATCGCGCCCAACTCTTCGTAAAGCTCCGGCCCGACGGCGTTCTGCCCGCCCTCGCCGTAAGTCGAAAAGACCGTGACAGTGTGAACGCCGTACTTGCGCCTGAGCACGGTCAGGGTCGCCCCGTCCTCGTCGTCCGGGTGCGCCGCCACGCACATCACCGTCCAGGGGTTCTGTAAATCCAACAACGCCTGGTAAAGCTCTGCCCTATCGTTTTCGGCCGCTCGCCCTTCGCCCGCAGGCGCGCGCGCGACCGACAGCACGAAGATGACAATCACCAGCCAGACGCGCCACTCTCGCCGCATCGCCGCCAGCCTCAACTGACCACCGACCACTGACCGCTGTCCACTGTTTTTCATTCAAACTCCACGCACAAATCGAAAAGTTTGCTCGGCAGTCGCACGTCAACCCGCTTGTCCGAAACCTCCACGCTGACGACGCGGTTGCAGACGAGGACGAAGAGGCGCTTGCAGCCTTCCAACTCCTCGCCCTTGTTGAAAGTGATGTGAAACGAGGAGGGACGAATCTTGTAGCTGCCGCTCATGCGCGCAGGCACGCGCATGGCGAGCCCTTCGCGGCCCAATTCAAACGTCGCCTCCGGCCCCTTGCCCAGCCGAAACTGGCCGCCGTGCGCGTTCACCTGCTCGAAATGTATGTCGCCCCGCGCCGAGACTTTCTTCAACTCCTCGGCAGACGCGCCGGGCGCGAACACGCGCACGAAGTCCACCATCGGAATCGAGAAGCGGCCCGTGGCGTGCCCCTCGTGCATGCGCGCGATGAGTTCGAGCGCGACGGGGCGCATCTCCGGCCACTTGAGACAACTGAAGAGAGACATAAGTTTTCCGCGCCTCGAAGGGGCGTTCTGGTTTGACTCGTGCCGCTCATCATACATTCTAGGGCGCGAATCGTGCTATATTCCCGTGCCTTGAATATATCATCCTACCCGACCCGAGGAGACACCTAATGAACCGCGCAAGAAAAATCTATCTGCTGACCGCCGTCTTCATCCTGGCCGCTTTCGCGGCCTCGTGCCAGGGCGAGTTGAAGAAGGCCAACCAGAACGTCGAAGAAGGCAACGCCGCCGTCTCGGAGGCCGAAAAACTGGCCGGCCAGGCGGACGCCAAGATCAACCAGTTCGAGTCCTCGCTGGCGACCTTCCCCGAAGGCCGCGACCAATTGAAGGCTCCTTCAGATGAGGCCATCGGCCTACTGGACAAGGCCGCCGCCAAGCTGCACGAAGCCGAGAAGAAGTTCGCGGACGCGAGCAAGCTGGACGTGGAAGCGGCCTACAAAGAATATCTCTCCGTCAAGTCGCAGGAGTACGGCAAGCACGCCGAGCACCTGGAAGTCCTGAAGGACATCCCCAAAGCCTTCACAGACCCGGCCGTCACGGACGGCGACGCGCTCAGGGCGAGGTTCATCACGATCAAGGAGCGCGTCGAGAAACTGGAAAAAGAGTGGACCGATTTGGCCGCCCGCGCCGACAAGATTTACCAGGAGAACAAAGACAAGTTCAAATCCTAACCACGGAGCTTCAAAACTCAAGTCAGCGATTGACTCAACCCCTTTGCGTCTTTGCGCCTCCAGCGTGAGTGATTTTGGTTTTCTCTCGCCAAGGCGCAAAGACGCAAAGGGGTTGAGTTTTGGTTTCGTGGCTTCGCTTAACCCGCGTCCCTTTTTCTTTCCAGCCGCGAGGCGGCGAGCATGGCGAGTGTGACCATGAGGATGAGGATGACGCCGTAGGCTGCGGCCGTGCCGAGATTGAAGTCGCGCATCTCGGCCGCGATGCGAATCGAGATGGGCTGATTCGACGGGACGAAGACCAGGACGCTCGCGACGTATTCGCCGAGCGCGATGACGAAAGCCAGGAGCGTGCCCGCGATTGCGCCCGGCCACACGAGCGGCAAACGCACACGCCAGAAACGCGCCCACGCGCCCGCTCCGAGGCTTCCCGCCGCCTCTTCGAGACTCGCGTCCATCTGCTCCACGCTCGCCTGCACGGCCCGGACCACGAGCGGCATGAACCGCAGGAAGTAGATGACCGGCAGAATCCAGAATGTGCCGACGAGGATGAACGAGCCCGTCAGCGGGTTCTCGCGCCCGTAAGCCTCTGCGATTGAGATCGCCACCACCGTCCCCGGCAGCGCCCACGGGATGAGCACGAGCAGGCTCACGAGCCGCCGGAGCTTCCTGCCCATCTTCGTCACCACCGCCGTCACGCAGAAACTCCAAACGAGCGCGAACAGCGCCGCGATGCCCGCCATCAACAGGCTGTTGACAATCACGGACGCCGAGTCCGCGTCGGTCAGCACCCGCGTGTAATTTTCGAGCGTGTAGGCTGGCGGTAAAGTCTCCGTGCGCCAGGTGCCCTCGCGCGCGAAACTGACCAGGACGAGCGTCGCCACGGGCAGCGCGAGGATGATTGTAAAAATAATGCCGCAGAGAGTCGCGGCGACGCGCGCCCTCCCACTTCTGACGGGCGTGCGTGCGCGCGTCGCGCCTTTCATCGCGGCGGCGGCGAAGCGGCGCGTCCCCTCGTAGCGTTGGAAGACGACGAGCGCGAGGAGCGAGATGGCCGCGAGAATCACCGTCAGTGTGAGCGCCGTCGCCGAATCGCCGCGCAGCCGCGCGTTGAAGATTTCGAGCGTCAGCACGCGCACGTCGCCGCCGAAAAAGAGCGGCGCGCTGAAACTCGCCATCGAAGTCATGAAGGTCAGGAGCGCGGCGGCGATTAACGACGGCGCGAGTTGCGGCAGCGTCACGCGCAAGAGCACGCGTAAGGGCCTTGCGCCCAGGCCCCGCGCGGCCTCGGCCAATCCGGCGTCAATCCGCCGCAGGCCCGCTCCCGTCAGGACGTAAAAGAACGGGTACATCGTATAGGTGTGAAAGAGCAGGAGCGCGCCCCACCCGCGCAGCGACCAGGGCGCGGACTTGAGGCCGAAGAGCCACTGAACGAAGCGCGCCAGAATGCCGGACTCGCCGCAGAGGAAGATGAGGGCGATTGTGCCTACGAGCGGCGGAAGCACCAGCGGCAGCGCCGCGAGCGCCGCGAACAGGCCGCGCGCCGGGAACGCGTAACGCTCGAACAGAAACGCCAGCCCGACCCCGACCAGCGCGCACAGCACGACGGTCAAAAGCGACAGCACAACGCTCGACCACGCGGCCTCCAGCACCGCCCGCTGCGACAACAATTCTCGATAGCTCTCGACGGACCAATTCCCACCCACCTGAAGCGAATCTGTTACCACACGCAAATTCGGGTAGACGACGCCGTAGAGCAGGACGACGAAGACGACAAGCAAAAGGATGAGGGATGAGAGATGACGAAGGGATGAGGGATGACGAAGGGATGAGGGATGAGGGATGAGGGATGAAGGAAAGAAAGACCGCCCGCGTTTATTTTTCATCCCTCATCCCTCATCCCTCATCCCTCATCCCTTGGTTTGTCCCTTCGAGAACGTTGATTCTGTCGGAAGGGAGACGCACCGCGCAGGGCTCGTCGGGGGCGAGGCCGTCTGGGCCGAGCAGTAGGGCTTCGAGGATGAGGCCGCCGGCGTCCAGGCGTACGCTCGTGGTCGCGCCCGCGAAATTGATCTCGCGGACCACGGCCCGCAGGACGTTCTCTCCGGCGGGCGCTTGTTGGCCCCGCGTGATGACGAGATGCTCCGGGCGTATGCTGAGCGTGCTGTTCTTGTTGATGGGGCCTAACTGACCGCGCTCGGCGGGGACGACGAGCGTGTGCCCGCCCTCAATCGTGTGAAAGCGCGCGAGCGGCTCGTCGCTCGAACTCAAGCGCCGGGCCGGAATCAGATTGTTGCGGCCGAGAAAACGCGCGACCGTGACGAGCGCCGGGCGCTCGTATAGCTCGCGCGGCGTGCCCACTTGCAGGATGCGGCCGTCCGACATCACGCCTATGCGGTCGCAGAGCGCGAATGCCTCTTCCTGGTCGTGTGTGACGTAGACGGCCGTCAGGCCCAGCTTCGAGACAAGCTCGCGCAACTCGCCGCGTGTCTCTTCTCTCAACGCGACATCCAGGTTCGAGAGCGGCTCGTCGAAGAGGAGCAGCGCGGGCTCTATGCTGATGGCGCGCGCAATCGCCACGCGCTGCTGCTGCCCGCCGGAAAGCTCCGTCACGGCGCGGCGCTCGAAGCCCGGAAGCTGAACCAGCGCGAGCGCGCGCTCGACGCGCTCGGCCGTCTCCGCACGGGGGCGCTTGCGCGCGCGCAGGCCGAAAGCGACGTTCTCGAAAACGTTGAGGTGTGGGAAGAGCGCGTAATTCTGAAAGACCATCCCGAAGCCGCGCCGCTCGGGCGAAAGGTCCGTGATGTCGCGCCCGTCGAATTCGATTGTGCCTGTGTCCGGCGTCTCAAGCCCGGCGATGATGCGTAAGGTCGTCGTCTTGCCGCACCCGGAAGGACCGAGCAGCCCGAAGATTTCTCGCTTCTCGACCGCGAGCGACAAGCCCGCGACCGCCGCCGTTTGGGCCGCGCCCGCGCCGTAACGCTTCGAGATGTTCTGCAAAGAGAGAAACGGCAACTGCTGTGCTCCAAAACTTCGTCCGATTGAAATGTGCCATCACGAGCCGGGCGCGTTATGTTACATCAATCGGCAACTTCTGAATATTGACGCCGTCAAGGCCGCGGTGCTAAGTAAGACCGCGAAGCTCTCCCGGACGTTCAAAATGTTGTCGAGAGGAGAAAACCCCCTAAATGTCAATCAGAAGAATTCTCGTCGTCGTCCTCGCCACGTGTTTCGCGCTCGCACTGACTGCGTGGGCCGCGCCGACCACCAGCGTCTACAGCTCCCTTTCGGGCTGCAAGCTGGTGAAGACCGGGCGCGACTGGTCCGTGTCGGCCTGCCGCGGCGTCGGAGGCTACAACCTGCAACTCGAATACGACGACTCGCGCGAGTCAATCACGGTCTACAGCCCGGACAGGCAGCAGCACCCCCTGAACCTCTGGCAAGTTATCAGCGGCGGCTTCAGCAGCGTGGGCCAAAAAGCCGAGTGGCGCGTGACGACGAAGAGCGGCAAGCAGGTTCCGCACGCGCTCATCGTACGCTTCAACGCGAGCGAGAACCCGGAAGATTCCAGCAAGGTGACTTCCTATCTGGTCGTCGCCAAGATCACGCCCGAGAAAATCTGCGTGACGGACAAGATAGCCCCGAGTGCGACGGCCAACGAAGAGGCGCGGCGCGCGGCCGACGCTTCCGCCGACAAGCCCTGTCTCGAAGGGCCGGAGTAGAGTCTCCGCCGGGCTGCTTAAAACCTGGGACAGGGCTTGTCAGGGTCGCCGCTTTCGTCGCCGTAGTTTGTCACCCCGTCAACGCAGATGACCGTGCGGCGCACGTTCGGGAACTGCTTCATCGTCCGCTCGACCGCGTCCCCGAACGTGGCGGGGGTGAGGTCGCCGAGCCAGCTAGTGCCCTTGCGGTGCGCGAAGCTGGCGTAAGCCGTGCCGCCTTTGACCGCGACTTTGACGATGTAAATCCCGTTCACGTCGAGCGCGCCAAGACCCTGCCCCCGCTCCTGCGCGGTCGGCCCCTTGAGCAGCGCCTCGATGGTGGGGCGCAGGGGGGCACCCGCCGAAACTCTGCGCGCCACGGGCTGAAGGTTCCAGGGGTTCTTGTCCGGGTCGGCCGAGTCCCCCTCCTTCAGGAAATAGACCTGCACCTCCATCGTCCGCGCGGACTTCGCCCCCTGCGCGCTCGCGCCCAGACAAAGGCCGCTCAACGTGAGCGCGGCGGTAAGCATGACAATTACTCGCTTGATTTTCATCACCTTCTCCATTGAAACTTTTCTTAGCGCCTTTGCGGCTTTGCGTGAAATACCAAAACCACTCACGCTGGAGGCGCTGGAGGCGCAAAGGGGTTGAGTTCAGTTCTGGTTGCGCCCGCGAATCTCCGTGTCCCAGTAGCGCAACCAGTTGTTGGCCTCCTTGCGCAGCAATTCCCAATCCACGTGCAGACGCGTGAACGGCTCGTTCATCCAGGCCGGGAGTTGCGAGCGGTCGAGGTCCGTGCGCGCGGGGATGCGGTAGTACTCGCGCGCGGCGTGCACGAGGCTTTCCGGCGTGGTGACGAACTCGTAAAAGCGGCGTGCCTCCTCCTCGTGCGGCGCGCCGCGCACGATTGCTATCCCGTCCGTGACGACCGGCGTGCCGCTACGCGGGATGACGTAGCCGAGGTTGAAATTTTTCTTCTCGCGGTAGAGCATCACGTCGGGCATGTCCCAGAGGCTGACCGTGCCCTCGCCGCGCGCGAGCTTCTGCATCAGGAGCGTGGGGTTGGCCGTGTACTCGTGCACGTTCGCGTCGAGCTTGCGCAACCAGTCGTAGCCGCCCGCGGGCGAATTGGTATCCTTGTAGAAGCGCAGGATCATCGCGCCGAAAATCACGCGCATAGAGTCCGAAGGGTTCGGGTTACGGATTAAAACCTTATCGCGCCATTTGGGGTCAAGCACGTCGTCCCAATCCTTCGGCGCGTCCTCGGCTTTCACCAATTCGGCGTTGTAGACGATGACCTCCGGCGTCTCGAACGTGCCGTACCAGCGGTCTTGCGGGTCGCGCGCATCCTGTGCCACTTTATCGGCCCACGTCGGGCGGTACGGGGCGAGCAGGTTTTCGTCGGCCGCCGCCTGAAAAGTGATGTGCGAAGCGCCCCACCAGAGGTCAGCCTGCGGGCGGTTGCGCTCGGCGCGCACGCGCTCCATGACTTCGCGCGAGCCCATGTCGAGGAACTGTACGTCCACGTCTGGGTGCACCTGTTTGTAACGCGCCACGAAATCGCGCAGCATGTCCTGCCCGTGCGGCGTGTAGATGATGAGCGTCTTGCCCTGCGGCGTGGATGGCGAGCGGCACGCGAGCAAGCTGGCGATGAAGAGCAGGATGAGACTCGCGGCTAGAGCGCGACGGCAGACTTTTGGCATCTCGGTTTCAGGTCTTGTTCTTGATTCGGCTAACGCCGCCCATGCTAACACATCGACGTGAAACGCCGACAATGACGCGCGACTTCAAAATCCGCTCAACACCCTTTGCGTCTTTGCGCCTCCAGCGAGAAAAAGCTTTTCTCACGCTGGAGGC
>DATFCB010000403.1:0-2777 GCA_035253525.1 Pyrinomonadaceae bacterium
GTCGAGCGGGCGCGCTTCGCCCGCCGCGTAGCGCAGCCAGAAGGGCGAGACGTAACGCTCGTTGAAGACCCGGTAGCGGTAAGTCTTGCCGCGCGCCGAGTAGCGCGCGTGAAACTCTTCGGGCGCGGGCGCGGCCTCGACGACGCGCACGTCCCACCCGACATTCCCGTTCAGCGCGGCTCTCAACCTCTCCGGCTCCCACGCGCGCCGCAGCCTCACGCTCGCCACCTGCGCCTCCGCGTGCACGCCCGCGTCCGTCCGCCCCGCCCCGTGCACGACGACCTCACCTCGCTCAAGCAGCGCGGCGACGCGCGTCAACTCGCCCTGCACCGTGCGCTCACCACTCTGCATCTGCCAGCCATGAAAATCCGTGCCGTCGTACTGAAGCGTCAGTTTGTAATTCATATGTGACGAGTGATAAGTGATGAGTGATAAGTGATAAGAAAAAACGCTCGTCTTTACTCATCACTTATCACTCATCACTGATCACTTTTTCTGCTTCCCGGTTTCACGGCCTCTTCGCCGCGGGCGCAAGCGTCGCAGGCTTCGGGCGCGACCGATGGGACGTTGAGCGTGGCGAGCGCGACGCGCTGGACGCCTACGTCGGCGCGGCCCGCCGAGCGGTCAATGATGGAGGCCGCGCCGACGACGCGCGCGCCCGCCTCGGTCAGAGCCTCTATCGTCTCGCGCGTGGAGCCACCGGTCGTGACGACATCCTCGACGACGAGGACGCTCTCGCCGGGACGGACGGTGAAGCCCCGGCGGAGCGTCATCTGCCCGGCCTCGCGCTCGGTCCAGATGAAGCGCGCGCCCAGGGATCGCGCCACTTCGTAGCCGATGATTAATCCACCGATGGCGGGCGCGGCCACGGTCTCAATTCTTTCATCGCGGAACCGCTCGGCGATGGCGAGACCAAAACGCGTCGCCTCCGCCGGGTGCTGCAAGAGCAGCGCGCATTGCAGGTAGTTTGTGCTGTGCAGGCCGCTCGACAAGACGAAGTGGCCTTCGAGCAGCGCGCCCGTCCGCCTGAACCTTTCAATGACTTCTTCGGTCTTCAAAACCTCTCACCTCGGGAAAAGTGATAAGTGATGAGTGATAAGTGATAAGTTAAAGAAAGGAGTTCTTAACTCATCACTTATCACTTATCACTTATCACTTATCACTTATCATTATTCACAAAGAGACGCGGCGCGCGCTACAATGCAGCGCGATGCAGCCACGTCGCAACCTCGTTTCCGATTCCGCCCTAGTCCAGGAGACTATAGAGATGCTGCGCGTGTGCGGCGGGCGCGCGCCGGCCGCCGACATTGCAGACATCGTCCTCAAACTCCCGGACCTGGACGCGGGCGTAGCGGCCATGCTCGTCGCGGACCTCATCAAGGACGACCACCGCCTGCTCTTGCGCGACGGCACGACGGTCGAACTCGACTGCGAGAACGCCGAAGAGCGGCTGCTCACGGAGTCGGACTTCGTCGTCGTGGACGTGGAAACCACTGGCGCGAAGACGCCGCCCTGCCGCGTGACGGAGGTCGGCGCGTACCGCGTCAGCCGGGGACGTATCGTCGCCGAGTTCCAGACGCTGGTCAACCCGGAGATGGAAATCCCGCCCTTCATCGTCGAATTGACGGGCATCACCAACGAGATGGTCAGGACCGCACCCGTCTTCGCGGACGTGGCCCACGCCTGGCTCGACTTCGCGGACGAGGCGATTCTCGTCGCGCACAACGCGCCGTTCGACGTGCGGTTTCTCAACCACGAACTGGCGCGCGTCTTCCCAGGCCGCCGCATGGTCAACACACATCTTTGCACGGTCAAACTCTCGCGCCGCATCTTTCCGGGCCTCCTGAACTACAGGCTGCACACCGTCGCGGAGCACTTCGCAATTCAAATCGTCAACCGCCACCGCGCCGCCGGCGACGCCCTCGCCACGGCCGAGATTTTCCTACACATGCTCGACCGCCTGCACGAGCACGGCGTCCGCGACGTGGCCGGCGCGCGCCTCTTCAGCTTCAACCCGAACGGCGATTGTTAACCTCTCGTGAGATTTGACATCTCAAATTTCAAATTTGAGGTTACGCCTCCTCCTGCTCTTCAACCTTCGCCTTTTTCTTCAACAACCATCTTCCGACAAAGAAGAGCACGACCGCGACGGCCAAACCGAGTCCTATCCAGGGGAAGTATTGTTTGAATAAAACTTCGGCGCGGTCGCCGTAGGTCACGGCCAGGTAGCCTTCGAGTAGAAAGCGCAGGGCGCGCCCGACGGCGATGGCTAGCGCGAAGCGAAGGACGCTGACGCGGAAGACGCCGCTGGTGATGACGAAGAGCTTGAAGGGAAACGGCGGCGGCAGGAGTGATGCGACGAAGACGGAGAGCGCGTCGTAGCGGTCAATCATCCCCTTGACGCGCGCCTGCTTCTTTTCCGAAAAGCGTTCGAGGGCGCGGCGGCCCGCCTTGCGCGAGATGTAATAAAGAATCACGCAGCCCGCGACCGAGCCGACCGTCGCCGCCGCCGCGTAGATGGGCATCCACGACGGGTTCCTGAGCGTGAGCAGAATCATCACCACGTCAGGCCCGGCCGGCAGCGGGATGAGCGCCGAATCCAGCAGCGCGATGGCGAACAGCCCCAGCGGGCCGTACGCGATGAGAAAATCTTTGACGCTCCCGAGCCCGCCCGCGATCTTATCCCACAACCAACTCACACCAGTCGCCCGTCCCTTCCCTCAATCCGCCGCCGGCTCAGTGGCGGCATCGCTCACGCCATTTTTGCGCCTGCGGTT
>DATFCB010000404.1:0-3228 GCA_035253525.1 Pyrinomonadaceae bacterium
GGGGGCTGTCGTCGGCGGCCTGCTGGTCATCGCCGGCGCAATCGCCATCACGCGGACGGAGAGAAGCACATAAGTAAACAGGTTTTTAGCCCCGGAGGGGATGCAAGACGGAAGGGCTGTGCTTCAGGCCAGATCGAACAACAAAACCTCTGACAATTCTGTGCCAACGAGGGTGAGTTTGGATTCGTTGCTGGCGGCTGCGCCGTCGCCCTGTTCGAGCGGCTGGCCGTTGAGTTCTATGCGGCCGCGCGCGACCTGTACCCAGGCGTGGCGGTTGGCGTTCAGTTCGTGCGTGACTTCGTCGCCGGCTCCGAGTAGCGTGGCGTAGAGGCGCGCGTCCTGGCGTATGGTGACAGAGCCGTCCTCGCCGTTCGGGGAGCCGACCAGGCGCAGGCGGCCGCGCTTCTCTTCGTCGTCAAACTTCTTCTGCTCGTAAGCAGGCTCAATGCCCGTCTCGTCCGGCACAATCCAGATTTGCAGCAGGTGAACGGGGTCGTCCGCGGAGGGGTTTGCCTCGCTGTGGCGGACGCCCGTGCCGGCGCTCATCTTCTGCACGTCGCCGGGGCGTATGATCGAGCCGTTGCCGATGCTGTCCTTGTGCGCGAGGCCGCCCGCGAGCACGTAGGTGATAATCTCCATGTCGCGGTGGCCGTGCGTCGGGAAGCCGCGCCCCGGATCAACGCGGTCCTCGTTGATGACGCGCAAAGAGCGGAAGCCCATGAAGCGCGGGTCGTAATACTGGTCGAACGAGAAGGTGTGGTAGGTGTCCAGCCACCCGTGATTGAAATGGCCGCGCTCCTCGGCCCTGCGAATCGTAATCATCTTTCCTGAACCTCTGAATTGAGGGATGAGGGATGAGGGATGAGGGATGAAGTGAAAGCCCGTTGAAGCAAGGATTCGACGAGCAGTTCACTCAACCCCTTTCATCCCTCATCCCTCATCCCTCATCCCTTAGTTTACGTCTTCGCGTTTGACGCCTTCGATCTCAAGAATCAAGTCCGGCCCGTAGGCTTTCGACGGCGTCTGAAACCCTGCCGAGAACTTCCCAGTGAGGACGTGGCCGACGATTGCGAGGGCCGTCAGCGCGGTCAGCGTGTAACCTTCGGGGCCGCTAAGGCGCGAGACGGCGCGCTTCCCGGCGTCGTCTTCGACCTCGCCCCAGACGAAGCTCTTGCCCTTCACGCGCTCCTCGTCGCTCGGCCCCGGCGGCTGATTTTTAATTCGCTTCTTCAAAAAGCGCTGCACGAACCCAGTGCCCAGCAGCCAGCCGAACGGGCGCGTCCACTTCATCGCTCGGCGCACCTTCGCGGGGATGGCCGCATAGACCTCTATGTTCGGGATGCCCGTGCTGTAATAGGCCGAGGCTACGTCGCCCCAGGGAATCGTCGTCGCCTCGACCGGCCCGCGCCCGTAATCAATCTCACGAGTCTTCCACGCGGCCGGCACAGAGGTCAACTTGCCCTCACGGCGGACGAGCCCGCCGCGGTTGATGTTCTCGACCATCGTCGTCGCCGTCCCGCGCGAGACGCGCCCCATCCCCATGATGGCGAGCGCGAGCCGCGTCGCGGACGGCAGACGCCGCTTGAGATGCGCCGCCAAACAGTCCGAAGGCACTACGTCGAAGCCTACACAAGGAAGCAGCATGACGTTCGCCTCTTTTGCTTCCTTATCACGCGCGGCGAGCGATTCGATGACCGACGCCTCGCCCGTGATATCCAGGTAGTGAGTCTTCGTCCTCAGGCAGGCGTCGGCCATCGGTCGAGAGGTGCGCGAGAATGGCCCGGCGCAGTGGAGCACGACCGGGACTTCGCCGAGGGCCGCGTCAATTGCGCTCGCGTCGTCGAGCGCAAAGATGCGGTGCTCGAAGCCGAGTTCCTTCGCCAGTTGTTCGATGGAAGACTGGTCGCGCCCGGCGAGGATGGGACTCAGGCCGCGCTCTTTCGCGAGGCGCGCGATGAGCTTGCCGGTGTAGCCGTTCGCGCCGTAAAGAAGAAAATTTGGGGGCATCTCAAACGCCTCTGGTTTGCTGAAGGCTCTCGAAGGCGCGGATTGTAGCATTAAAGGCGGCGCGAGGCGCGATGTTTATGAGAACGCCGCTTTTTGTTATCCTCCCGAGCGTCTTACCAAATGCGCCCCCGCAGCCAAACGAGGCCACTCGATGCAAACGAAGAGACGATTTCCCAACTCAAGCCCCGACACGACTTACTCCTTTGCGCCTTTGCGCCTTTGCGTGAGGAAAAAGTTTCACGCAAAGGCGCAAAGACGCAAAGGAGGCAGTTCTGTTTTCGGCACGCGTTGTGTGCCAATAATTATTCTGCTTGCGCTCCTGATGCTGCCCTTCTCCGCCTGCCAGCGCGGCGGTGGCGGTGGCGGCGGGAAGCAGTTGACGCTCGCGGTCAACTCGGGCGTGGAGGGCGCGGCGCTCAAGCAGGCGGCGCGCGATTACGAGGCGCAGACGGGCGTCCATGTCAACATCGCCGAATTCCCCTACGCCAACCTCTTCGAGAAAGAGCTGGTTGATTTGAACGCGCGGACGGGCGCTTATGATCTGATCATGCTCGACGACCCCTGGTTCCCGAAGTTTGCCGCGCAGAATTCCCTGACGGACCTCGCGCCACTCTACGAGAAGCGCGGACTCCGTGGGCCGGACGACGATTTTGTGCCAGCGTCAATCGCGCTCGGCCGCCATCCTTACGAGACGGGCGCGCTCTACGCGCTCCCTTACGTCGGCAACTCGCAACTCTTCTTCTACCGCAAAGACGTGTTCGAGAAACACGGTCTGAAAGAGCCCGCGACCTGGGACGACGTGCTCGTTGCGGCGCGCACCATCAGCGAGCGCGAGACGGCGGGCGCACCCGGAGGAGCGCGCATGCACGGCTACGTGATGCGCGCCGCACAAGGGAACGCCGTCGTCGCGGACTTCATGCCCATCTTCTGGGCCTTCGGCGCGGAGATGTTCGACGCCGAGGGCCGCCCCACGGTCAACAGCCCCGAAGGCATCGCGGCGCTTCGCTTCATGCTCGAACTCGGACGTTATTCTCCGCCCGGCTACCAGAGTTTTAACGCCGACGAAGTCTCCGCGCACCTGTTGCAAGGCACGGCGGCGATGTCTATCAACTGGCCCGCGTGGATCAGCTCTTTTAATGATCCGGCCAAATCAAAAGTGATCGGCAAGATGGAGTTTACGGCTATGCCCGGCGAGCAAGTCCCTGGGCGCGCAGAGATCGG
>DATFCB010000405.1:0-6940 GCA_035253525.1 Pyrinomonadaceae bacterium
ATCCTGCTGGCGACCAACTTCCGCCAGTCGTCGCTCGCCGCCGCGCAGGTGGCCGCCGAGTTCGCGGGCCGCACGGGCGCTGAGCTGCACGTCGTCTACGTGATAGGCGATTACATGGACCAGATGGCAGAGTTCTTCCCGGAGAGCGCGGGACCCAAGCTGTCACAGTTGCGCGATTACGTTTCGGAGAGGATGGCGACTTTCGAGCGCGAGGCGGGCGGCCGCGCCGTCACGCACATCAGCGAGGGGAGGCCCTACGCGGAGATCGTCCGCCTGGCGACCGACAAGGACGTGGACCTGATCGTCATGGGCGCGAGCGTCCACTCCGCACTCTTCGGCGGTGCGCCCGTCCTCGGTCCCGACATCGAACGCGTCGTGCGCAACGCGCCCTGCCCCGTCCTTTGCGTCCCCTCCGGCCAGACCGTCACACCGCACCCGGCGCGCGTCACAGAGCCCGTGCCGCAAACATAAAAAGTGATAAGTGATGAGTGATAAGTGATGAGTAAAAGAAAGCAGGTTTTTACTTATCGCTTATCACTCATCACTTATCACTCATCACTTATCACTGCTTTTCTGTTACTGTGTTTCCCCGCCGCTTTCCATTGGGAGGCCGGCGTTCTGCCAGGCTTGAGTGCCGCCGAGCAGCGCGGCCGCGTTTTCGATTCCCTTTTCTTTCATGATCTGCACCGCACGGGCGCTAGTGTGCTCGTTCGGTCAAGAACAGTAGGTGACAATCGTCTTGTCGCGCGGCAACTCGCCATAGCGCGTCGCCACCTGTTCGAGCGGGATGCTGATCGAGCCTTTGATGTGGTTCTGCTGGTAGTTTTGCTCTGGCCGCACGTCAACGATGATGGCCGTGCCGTTGTTGAGCGCGTCGCGCAGCTCGATTGTCGTGACGCGCTTTACGCCGTCGGGCGGCGCGACGTGCGCCGACGGGTTGGTCGGGGCGGTCGTAACGACCGGGCGGTTAGAGCCGGCCGTCCTGTTCCCCTTCGGGTCATTTGAATTGCATGCCGCCAGCACCAGCGCCGCGAGCACGAGCGCGGCCGCCGCCAGCCTGTATGAAAGACGCATTAAATAAACCTCCAAAAACAGTGATAAGTAATAAGTGATGAGTGATAAGTGATAAGCTAAAGCAAGAAGGTTTTTTACTTATCACTCATCACTTATCACTTATCACTTATTACTTCTTTTCCGTCTCGTATCCGGCCTTGACCCAGGCGTCGTAGCCGCCGAGGAGGGCGGCCCCGTTCTCCAAGCCTTTAGTTTTAATGATCTGCACCGCACGGGCGCTGCTGTGCTCGGAGGGTCAAGAGCAGTAGGTGATAATCATCTTGCCGCGCGGCAGTTCACCTGCGCGCGAGGCGATGTCGTTTAAGGGAATCCAGAGCGCGCCTTTGACGTGGCCCGCCTTGAAAGAGTCCTCGCCGCGCACGTCAACGATGACGGCCTGGCCCTTCTCGACCGCCGCGCGCGCCTCGGCCGGCGTCACGCGCCGCACCCCGTCGTCACTTTGCGCCCGCCCGCCAACGACTGCCGCGAGCGCGGCGAGCGCGACGAAGGCTATGGCAGCAACCGAAATAATTCTACGCATCGGACAACACTCCTTAATGCCGAGTCCACAGGCGTTCGGCCCCAACATTTCTACCATGTTCGCGCCCGCATCACAACAACGAAGGGATGAGGGATGAGGGATGAAGTAAAGACAGAGAGTTCTTATTTCATCCCTCATCCCTCCGCCCTCATCCCTTAGCTGAAGTTGCTGAAGAGCACTGCGTCGCTCGTGACGATGCCGCGAGCGCAGGCGAGTTGGCGGCCGTCGCGCGACCACTCAAAGGCGAAGATGAGGTCGGATTTGAAGTTGGTCAGTTGCACGGGCTCGCCGCCGTCCAAGGGCTGGCTCCAGACGTTCGACACACCGCTGCGCGAGTCAACGTAAGTGAGCGCCGTCCCGTCCGGCGTCCAGCGGACGTAGGGCGACGGCAGATTGAAAGTCTTGACCGGCGGCCCGCCCTCGAACGGAATGAGCGCGATGACGAGCTGCGTCTCGGCCCGCTCGTCCCAGTAGTAGCAGGCGATCCATTTCCCGTCGGGCGAGACCATCGGGCTGACGGAGAACTTGTCGTTGAGCTTCACCGGCTCGCCGCCGTCAATCGGCACACGCCAGAGGTTCGGGTTCGCCGCGCCCATCGAGGTGAACACGACCCACTTGCCGTCGGGCGAAAACGCAGGGTTGCGGTCGTAGTTGCCGTCGGTCAACTGCTTCGGGTTCGCGCCGTCCGCGTCTATTCGCCAGATGTTGTGACGCCCGTCCTTGCGGTCTGAGACGAAGACTATGTAGCGGCCATCGGGCGAGACTGCCTGGTTGAAATTGGTCCCGGAGTCGGAAGTCAACTGCTTCTGGTTGCTGCCGTCGGCGTTCATCACCCAGAGGTCGCGATTGCCGGAAACGTCCGACGAGTAGACGAGGCGGCCGTCGGGCGTCCACGTCCCGCCGTAGAACTTGGCCGCGCCGGAAGTAATTTGCCTGGCCTGGCTCACGTCCACGGGCGTCGCGTCATTGCGCAGGGCCGAGGCGCGCTGCGCGGACGAAGAGGTCGCGGCCAGCCCCGGCGCGACCCAGATGTTCGTGCTCTGGTCGAAGCGCACGGTGACGAGGTCGCCCGTCTGCGCGGCCACGCTGATGCCCGTGTAGTTGTTCAGGTCGTTGGTCATGCGGCGCGCAGTGCCTTCGGGGTAGGCGACGTGCCAGATTTGCGAGAGGCGCGAGTCCTTGTCGATGGCGTTAATCAGCATCCCGCTCCCGTCCGAGAGCCAGGCGAGCTGGCCGACGCCCGGCCACCTCTCCTGCGTCAAAGGCTTCTCGCTCCCGTCCGTCAAGCTCACCTCGACGATGGTCATCTCTTTGCCGGACGACGAATTCCCGGTCGAGACGGCGAGCCGTTGGCCGTCGGGCGACCAGGCGACCTGCTCATAAAACTGCGGCGACTTGGCCGACGTGAGCCGGCGCTCTTCCGTGCCGTCCGAGTTGGCTATGATGATGGCGTACTCGGCCTTGGTCGGCTCGCCGCGCATGAAGGCCAACTGCTTGCCGTCGGGCGAGAAGGTGACGGGCGTGTCCACGTCCGAGATGATCTTCTTCGGCGCACCGCCGAGCACGCTCACCTGATACAACTCGCGAATCGGTTTGTTCGGCGCGCCCGTGCTGTAATAGACGTAGTTGCCGTCGGGCGAGAGCGCGACGCCGAAGAATTCGACGGCCTCGGGCTCCACTATCTGCAAGTTGCGGGAGGTGGCGACCTGCCGGACCCAGAGGCTGCGACGCCCTGCGTCGTTGACGATGTAGGCGACGATCTTGCCGTCGGGCGAGATGGCCGCGTTCGTGCTCTTCCCCGTCGTCGTCAGGCGCGTGACCTTCATCGGCTGAAGGGCGCGCGGGGCACGCTTGTTGGCGCGCTGGTGGAGGTACATATAGACGAGCCCGGTGATGGCGGCGGCGAAGACCGCGACCAGCGCCAGCATCGTCCACTGCTTGAATTGATCGCCCTTAAAGGGGCGCGCGGCGGGCTGGCCCGAAGCGAGCGTCGAGCGGGCCGCGGGGACGTGGCTCGTGTGCGCCAGCGCCCTTTCTGTCTCGAAAGAGTTTTGTGCGCTGATGGTGTTGAAGGCCGCGAGGCTGCGCGCGTCGGGCGGGACGGAGGTTTCGAGCTTGGCCTCGAAGTCAACCTCCTGCTTCAGGGCGCGCAGGTCAACGAGCAAATCCTTGACCGTCTGGTAACGCTCCTCGCGGTCTTTGCGGAGCGCCTTGCGTAAGATTCTTTGCAGCTCAAGCGGCGTCTCGTAAGGCCCGCCGGGCAAGGGCGGAGGTTCCCTGTCGAGCACCGCCACGATCACGTCGCTCGTCGTTTGGCCCGCGAAGGGGACGCGGCCCGCGACCATCTCGTAGAGCACGCAGCCCAGGCTCCAGATGTCCGTCCGCGCGTCGAGTTGGAAGCCGCGCGCCTGCTCCGGCGACATGTAGGAGACGGTCCCCATGACCATGCCGGGCGAGGTGTTGACGAGCATCTGCGTCTGCGCTTCGGTGTCCACGAGCGAAGCCTGCCGCTCGGTCGGCTTCGCCAGGCCGAAATCCAGCAGCTTCACATAGCCGTCCTTGCGGACCATGATGTTCTCGGGCTTGATGTCGCGGTGGACGATGCCGGCCGAGTGCGCGGCCGTCAGGCCGGCGGCAATCTGCGAGGCGATGTCGAGCGCTTCGGAGAGCTTCAGGCGGCGGCCAGCCATGTGCTGACGAAGCGTCACGCCGTCAATGTACTCCGTGGCGATGAAGTGCGCGCCCGCAGTTTCGCCGATCTCGAAGATGGTCAGAATGTTCGGGTGGTTGAGCGCGGAGGCGGTCTTCGCCTCCTGGACGAAGCGCTGCATGCGCTGCTGGTCTGTGGCAATCTCGCGCGGCAGAATCTTGAGGGCGACGACGCGGTCGAGCGTGGTGTCGCGCGCGAGGTAGACTTCGCCCATCCCGCCCGCGCCGATGTGGGAGCGGATTTCGTAGCGTCCGAGACTCGTGCCTGTGCTGATTGCCATCTGAAAATTTGTAAACCCGGTCCGCGCCTGAAGAGACTTTGCGCGAATACCTCTTTAGTACGCTGCCCTAACGATTTTAGTTGCGTTCGACTGAATGCGCCAGCCGAGCCCGAAGCTCTAATGAAGTAATGAAACCGGGTATTACGCGTCCGCCGCACAGCGTATCCCAGCAAAGGCGATGCGAAAATGGCGGCGAAAGAAGTTACGAAACGAGATGCGCAGCACGTTGCGGCGCGTTGCCCAGGAGCCGCCCTTCAGGACGCGATGGTCTCCGTCGAACCAGACCTCCGAATATTCCGGGTAAGGGAAAGCCTTAAAATCTGGATACCCCGCGAACGGACTGCTCGTCCACTCCCACACGTTGCCGGTCATGTCCAGGCACCCGCCGGGCGTCGAGCCCGCCGGAAAACTCCCGACCGGGGTCGTCCCCCAATACGAAAAATTGAAATTGCAGAGCGCGGGCGTCGGCTCCTCGTCGCCCCAACTGTAGCGCCGCATACGTTGTCCGGCGTCATCCCAGCCGGCGGCCTTCTCCCACTCGGCCTCGGTCGGCAGCCGTTTGCCGGCGAAGCGCGCGTAAGCCTCTGCCTCGTACCAACTGACGCCCGTGACGGGCTCACGCGCGCCCGCCCCCTCTTCGTCGAACATCGTCCGCACGCGCCAGCCGCCGTTCTGTTTTGTCCAGTAGAGCGGAGACTCCCAACCTTCTCGCTCGCGCCACTGCCAACCCTCTTCGTCCCAGAACTCGCGCCGCTGATAACCGCCCTCCGCGATGAAACGCTCGTACTCTTCGTTAGTCACGAGCAATTTGTCGAGCATAAACGCCGGGACGTGGACCGTGTGCGCCGGGCCTTCGTTGTCGTAAACAAACGAGCCGTCCCCGCGCGCTCCCATCACGAAGTCGCCCCCGGCGATCAAGACCATCTCAGGCTCTGCCCATTCCGTTCGGGGGGCGACGCCCAGCCCCGTTCCTGTCGTCGTCGCGGGCCGCGTCTTCTTCTCGGGGTCGAGCAGTTGAAAGAGATAGGCGAGCGTCTCCTGGTGCTGCTGCTCGTGCTCAAGGACCAGGCGGAAGATGTAGCCGTCGCGCAGGAGGGGCGCGTCATCTTCGTCAAACTCCGCGCCGTCCAGATGCTCTAAGACTCGCTCGCGGACGCGCGTCAGGTAGCTTTCCATCTCGCGCCGCGTCGGCAGATTGCGCGACTCCTCGCGCGGCGTATTGATGGGGTCGAAGATGCGCTCGTAACGCTCGTCGGGCGCGGGTTCATTCTTCAACTTTTGTAGCAGCCAGTAAGCCTCGAAGACGCCTATGTGCGCCAGGTGCCAGATGATGGGCCGAAAGCCGAACCCCGGACTCTCGTGCAGGTCCGCCTCGCGCGCCAAATCGAAGAGCGCGAGCGTCTCGGCGCGCGTCTCCGTCATCTCTCTCTTGATCTCTTCGATCTCTTGCTCAGCCAAATCTGTTCCCGTCCCCCGCCGCGTATTGTGAATGCCCGCCGATGAGCTATCATAGCAGAAGGACGGGAGCGGGCAGGCGTGCGTTATCAACTTAATTTCAAATTCGGACTTTCAAACTAGAGATTTTCAAGCAAGTAAGCCGAAGCTCTATCTTCAGCTTTTATTGTCGCATTAACACGTAAAGGGACTCGCGATGCCCGTGAACACGCCCGACAGCCCTCACTCGGAACGCCTCGTCATACACAATCTGGTCCGCGAGGACGCGCGCGCGCGGTTCGCAGCGGACGTGCGCGCGGGCCTCTCCGCCAGCCCGAAGCACCTTTACCCGAAATACTTCTACGACGAACTGGGCTCGCAACTCTTCGAGGCCATCTGCCTTTTGCCGGAGTATTACCTGACGCGCGCCGAGAACGAAATTCTCACGCGTCACTCGGACGCGATTGTTAATGAAGTTGCGGGCGAAAAGGTTTCACTCGTGGAGATGGGCAGCGGCAGCGCACTCAAGACGCGCCTCGTCATCGAAGCGCTGCTAAGCAGGCAGGAGGAACTGCTCTACACGCCTGTGGACATCTCGGCCTCGGCTCTCGAAAACAGCTCGCGCGTGCTCCTGCAATCTTACCCGCGCCTCAGAATCAATGCCTACGCGGCAGACTACTACGACGCCATCAGCGCGCTCAAAGAGCGCCCGCGCGCCGGGCGCACGCTCGCCCTCTTTCTCGGCTCGAACGTCGGCAACTTCGACCCTGCGGAGGCGCACACCTTCCTGAGCGCCCTGCGCCGCGTGCTCGCGCCCGGCGATGCTCTGCTCCTGGGAGCGGATTTGAAGAAGTCCGCGCGCGTGCTCGAAGCCGCCTACGACGACTCGCTGAATGTGACGGCCGCCTTCAACCTCAACCAG
>DATFCB010000406.1:0-2222 GCA_035253525.1 Pyrinomonadaceae bacterium
CCCTCATCCCTCATCCCTCATCCCTTGTTTTACGCCACGAAGGTTGGAAAGAAGAGAGCCAGCAGGGACATGAGCAGCGCGCCGAGGAGCACGAGGATGAGCACGATGGCCCAGGCCGAGCCGCTTTTTATCTTATCCGCGACGGTCTTCAACCCGGTGGCCGTCAGCCACAGCCTGTAGATCGTAAAGAGGCCGACGAAACTCGCCAGCGTGTACAGCACAGGGCGGTCCGCCGGGGAGAACAGCAGGCCCAAATCCGCGCGGGCCAGGTTGTTCGACTGCGCCTTGAGCGGAATGATGTCGTCCACAGACTGTGTGAAGAGCAGCACCAGATTCAGTATCGCCAAGATAATCGCGGGCGGGATGGCGCTGTAGGCCGTGACCGACAAGGACTGCCAGAAATTCATCTTTCCGCCGAAGGCCATCACGCCGAGCAGGTGTAGGCCGGCCAGCGCCAGCACGAAGAGCGTCCAACCGGCGACGGCCCCGATGGGCGCGAAAATCTTGTCCACAGTCGCCGTCTTGATGGCCTCTCCGATCATGTACTGCCTGAAATCGTCGGGCGCGATTGGCTGGCCCTGAAGAAACCCGCCCTCTATGACCCGATTCGCTGCATCATCGGCCATCCTCTCCGGCCCCAGCCGCTGAAACACCGCCAGTTGGTAGAGCCCGGCGACGAGCCCCACGACGAGGATCGCAGCCAACCAGCGCGGGTGGTGCTTGAGGTTTTTGAAGGCCGGCTCAGGCTCGTAAAAGATTTTCGTCAGAGTGTCGGCCGTCGAGAGCGGCTCGGGCGCGTTGGGCGCGGGCTGCGGATTCGGGACGAAGCTCAGTCCGAAGAAGGCCCCGCCAAGTACCAGCCCCATGATGCCAAAACCTTTTCCGTTCGGGACGCCGAAGCGAATAGCACTGGCGAGCAGAAGCGCCCCGAAGAGAAAAATGACTACGCCGGTGATGCGGCTGACCGGATAGGAGCGAGGGGCGGCGGGCGGCCCGGCAGGACTCGGCCGCGGTTGCGGCAGATGCGACACGGGGTCTGCCTCTTGAACTGTTCCGGCGGCCGTGATGACCTCTTTGCCGCACTCTCTACAGAAACTCTCGCCCGGCGGCAACTCCGTGCCGCAAGTAGGACACCTCATCGCTCAAGTCACCTCTCAAAGGATTTTAGAAAACCCTGCTGGCCTGGCTTATACGTCCCGCGCGAAAGCGTTGTTTCAATCCGCAAGCCGTCAGGCAGCGGTCGGGGCTTCGGCCCAGCCTGGCACGCGTATACAGGCGGCCGTGTGGCCGGGCGAGATTTCGCGCAGGTCCGGGTCAATCTCCGCACACTCCGCAATCGCCAGGGGGCATCGCGTGCGAAAGCGGCAGCCCGAAGGCGGATTAATCGGCGTCGGCACGTCGCCCGTCAGGATGATGCGGTCGCGCTTGCGCGTCGGGTCCGGGACGGGAATCGCGGAAAGAAGCGCCCGCGTGTAAGGGTGCAGCGGCTCGCCGTAAAGCTCCTTCGCGCCCGCGACCTCGACGATGCGCCCCAGGTACATCACGGCCACGCGCGTCGAGATGTGCTCGACCACAGCCAGCCCGTGCGAGATGAAGAGGTAGGTCAGGCCGAACTCCTGTTGCAAGTCCTGCAAGAGATTGACGACCTGTGCCTGCACGGAAACGTCGAGCGCCGAGACAGGCTCGTCCGCCACGATCAGCTTCGGGTTCAAAGCGAGGGCGCGCGCAATCCCTATGCGCTGGCGCTGGCCGCCGGAGAACTCGTGCGGGTAGCGGTTCATGTAGTCTGGGTCCAGCCCGACTTTCTTCAGCAGCTCGCCGACTCGCGTGCGCCTCTCTTCTTTATCTTTCAGCCCGTGGATGACGAGCGGCTCGCCGACGATCTCGCGCACCCGCATGCGCGGGTTCAAAGAGGCGTAAGGGTCTTGAAAGATGATCTGCATCTCGCGGCGCAAGGCGCGCAACTCGCGCCCGCCAATCGTCAGCACGTCGCGCCCGTCGAACTCGACCGCGCCGGCCGTCGGCTCTATCAGGCGCAGCACGCAGCGCCCGACCGTGGACTTCCCGCAACCCGACTCTCCCACGAGGCCCAACGTTTCGCCACGAAAGATTTCGAACGTCACGCCGTCAACCGCGCGCACCACGTCGTCCGAGCCCTCCACGGGGAAGTGCTTGACGAGGCCGCGCACGCGCACCAGCTCGTCGCCCGCGCCCTCACGCGA
>DATFCB010000407.1:0-6522 GCA_035253525.1 Pyrinomonadaceae bacterium
TCACTTTTCCTGTTCGAGGCGGCGCTTGATGAGGCGCTCGGCGAGGTCGGGGACGACTTCCCAGGCGATCTGCTCGACCACGCGCTCGGAGAGTAGCTCGACGGCGCGGCGGGCGATTGCGTCAATCGCTTCGGGAGACAATTGCTCAAGCGTGATCTGGCCTGCGGTAGCAGTTAGAGCGGTCGTCTCCGCCGTGGCGGGAGCGCCGGTTTCAGCCTCAGTCGTAGGGGCGGCCGCCGTTGTTCCGGCCATCTGGAAATCATCCGGCAAGCGCTCGGTCGGCGCGGCCTGCGCGTTCATGTAAAACTCTTCGGTCGGAGTTTCGGCGTCGGCGGGCTGATACCCCGAGACGCGCGCCGCCTCTTCGACGGGCGCGGCCTCTTCGGCAATTGCCGCCTCCTCTTCGACCGGGGCGAACGCGCTCGCCTGCTCGCCCACGAAAGCTTGCGCCTCAGCGTATTCGCCCTGCGCCTGCGCCGTCTCCGTCTCGTAATCCGTGCGCGCCGCAGCGTCCAGTTCCTCGGCCGAGGCAGACGGCGCGGAGGCCGTCTCGAACAGCGGCGTCTCAAACGTTGGCGCGGAGGCTTCGGCGGCCTCGTCTCTTAAGTCCAGTATGAAGTCGTCGGCCTCGACCATCGACGGGGGCGCGTCCAGGTCGCCAAGGTCGAGCAGCGCGTCGTCCGCGGACGCCAGATTGCTCGCGCGGCCTGAAGCGACGGCTGGCTGCTGGCTCGCCACCGGCGCGGGCGTCTGCGCGGGCGAAGACTGGCCCATGGGCACTGTGGAGTAGCCGTCGAAGGATTCTTCTTCCTGCGGTGCGGGCGCGCGCATCTGCGCGGGGCTGATGCCGGCCTCCGCGAAATCCGCGGCCGAGTATTGAGCAGTCAGGCGCGGGTCTTGCGCGTCCGTGCCGTGCGGGCCGCCCCCGCCCGCGTAGCCGTAGCCGGGCATCGTTTCTATCAGTTCGTCGTCCATACTCAAATCGTTATATGAAACCTCTCGCGCGCTGTTGGCAGCGCTCTCTCGCTGTTCTCGCTCGTGCTGCGGGAGCGGGGCGGTGTCGGCCGTCGAGCGCTCCAGAAATCCTGTCTCCGGCCGGTTCTCTTTCTCCGCGCCGGGCGGCGGGACCAGTTTGCGCGTGGTGGCGTCCTCGTTCGAGCCGCCCCCGCTCAAAAGGCCGCCCACCTTGCCGATCAGCGTGCGTATTGATTGAAAGGGTTTCGTCAAATAGTCATCCGCGCCGACACGGCGGGCCTCCGCTTCGTCGAACGGCTCAAACGAGCCGACGAGAAGCATCACGGGGATGTGGCTGAAACGCTCGGTACGCTTAATGTACTCGCAGACCTCGTAGCCGTTCATGCCGGGCATGAAGATGTCCGCCAGCACTATGTCCGGGAGAACTTCGTCCAGCTTTTCAATCGCCTGCCGGCCGTCGCTCACCGTGACGACTTCCAGACCCTCATCCGAGAAAGTCAGGTCAACGACCTTCTGGATTGTGGCGGAATCGTCAGCGAGCAACAGCTTGCGTCCCGTTACCAAGACCGGACTCCTTCAGTTGAGGTGAGCGCCTGCGAGCGGGGCCTTTCTCTTCGATACGCATGGCGCGGGGCATGTGGTGCGCGGCCGCCCCCAAGTCTTTTCCCACACGGGCGACCACTTCTGAACCTAACACCCGCGAGGATAGAGCGTCAAGAAAAAAGGGATGAGGGCGGAGGGATGAGGGATGAAAAGGATTGAATGAATGGCCCGCCAAATCAGTAAATCAACGGCCTTTATTCATCCTTCATCCCTCCGCCCTCATCCCTTCTGATGATGTCGTCTGCCGTGTTCTCTTTGCCGTCGGGGCCGGCCGAGCGCAGCGTGTAGGAGTCGCGCGCGCCTTCGTAGAGGTAGGGTTTGTGCCAGGGGTCTACGCGCAGGACGCGCGCCAGGTAGCGCGGATTAAGATGGTCTTCGAGGGCGCGCTCTTCGTCAGCGACCACGTAGAAGCCGCGCTCGCGCCTGAAGGCTTCGAGCGCGGTCGCCAGCGTCTCAAGCTCCGCGCGCGCGCGCTCCGCCTTCTCGGCGTTGACGGCGCGCTCTATCGCCCCGACATTCTCCCAGCGGTCGTCGCCCGTCCTGATCTCGGCCACGCGCCACTTGCCATCACCGCCACGCTCGAAGCGGAATGCCGTCTCGACCTGGGCCTCGACAATTGCCGAAGAGCCCGTCACGGAGACCGAGCGCACGCGCACGGCGCTCGTCGGCAACTTGCTTCCGGCCATGTTTGCGATTAGTTTACGCGCTTGGCTCGCGCTCAACTCGTCGGCTGCCTGCCCGCAGACCAGTGCCAGGAGGAGACAGACGGCCGCCAGCCCCGTGGCGGACACTACTCGTCGCATTCGTTTATTCATCGCCTTGCCGCCTTCTAATAGTTTTTAGAGAGAGGCCGAGTCCGACTCACGACCCGCCTTTGGCGATCAACATCCGCAGCATGATTTGGAGTTGCGCGGTGGTGAAAGGCTTCGGCAGGAAGACGACCGCACCGGCGGAGAAGCTGTCGGAGGAGAGCTTTGGGTTCTGCTCGGCCGTCATCATCATCACGGGAATCTTCATCAGCCGCTTCTCCGTCTTCATGTAGCGGACCAATTCCGGCCCCTGTATGTGCGGCATGACCACGTCGAAGATGCCCGCGACGAAGTCAGCTTCCCCTTGAAGAATCTTGTACGCCTCGCGCCCGTCACGCGCGGGCACGACCGTGTAGCCTTCCTTCTCGACAATCGCCGTCACCAATCGCAGGATGGCCGGGTCGTCGTCCGCAACGAGGATGCGGCGTGAGGGTTGTTGGGAGTTTTGTGTGGGAGGTTTCACCATCTTTCTCCTTCGGCTCTTAAACCTCTACGGCTCTGCTCGATTCGTCGGCGCGCGCCGACAACTGGGCGGCCAGGGTGATTGCCGCCATCATGCTCGAATGTTCCGCCAGCCCCTTGCCCGCGATGTCGAAGGCCGTGCCGTGGTCAACTGAAGTGCGTATGAATGGCAGGCCCAGCGTGACGTTGACCGCCTCGCCGAACGAGAGGCACTTGACGGGGATCATCGCCTGGTCATGATAGCACGCCACGACGGCGTCGAACTCGCCGCGCGAGGCGCGCAGGAAAACCGTGTCGGCCGAGAAAGGCCCGCTCACGTCCAGGCCGCCCTCGCCCCGCTGGCACTCCTCGACAGCCGGGACGATCTCCGAAGACTCCTCGACGCCGAAAAGGCCGCCCTCGGCCCCGTGCGGGTTCAAAGCGGCGACCGCGATTCGCGGACGCTCTATGCCCCAGCGCCTCAATTCGCGGTCGGTCAGGCGGGCGGTGCGGACGATGCGGTCGCGCTCGACGAGGCGAATGGCTTCGGCTAAGGGGACGTGCGTCGAGATGAGCACGACCCTCAGGTTCGAGGCGACGAAGGCCATCGCATACTCTTCCGTGCTCGTGAGCTGTGCCAGAAACTCTGTGTGCCCCGGAAAACTGTAGCCGCCCAGGAAGAGGGCGCGCTTGTTGATGGGCGCGGTCGCAATCGCGTCCACGCTGCCTGCGGCGCAGAGGCGCACGGCGGCCTCTATGTAACCGGCAGCGGCCTTGCCCGCCGTGCCCGACTCTATGCCGGGCTCGACGTGGCCGCTGACGTTGTCCAGGTGGAAGATGACGGGCTCTCTGATGTCGTCCGGCAACTGCTCGTCAAAGCGGACGATGTCGTAGCCGCACTGTAGGTCGAGCGTGCGCGCCGTGTGCGCGAGCAGTTGCGCGTCGCCGATGATGACGGGGACGCAGGCGCGGCGGACCTCCTCCTCGGCGACGGCTTTGAGGACGACTTCGGGGCCGATGCCCGCGGGGTCGCCCATCGTGATGCCGACGCGCGGCAGCCGCGGCTTCGGGCGAGGCCCGGCATTGCGCGATGAGTTGTGCAACGTCTCTGTCATAGCCGGACGCCACTTGGTGAGGGAGGCGCTCGAAGTGTCAGCCGGAACGTGTAGTCTGCCCGAGGCGCGCCCGCGAAAGAACTGAGCGCGCTTACTCGCCCTCGCGCTCGTCGGCCTTGTACATGTACTTGATGTTGTGCTTCAAGAGGAGCAGGTTCGGGGCGGACTTGCGGTTGACCTTGAGCGCGCCCTTGTCGTACCACTCGATAGTCCCTTCAATCTCCTCGCCGTCCAAGAGAACAATGATCATCGGCGTGTGCGCGTCAATCTGCTTCTTGTAGTAGAAGATTTCCGCGTTGGTCTCGATGGGGGGCGGGACGCGCTTGCGGACCTGCACGGAAGAGGGCGATGGCGCGGAAGACGGAGCCGGGCGCGAGGGGGCGTGCCGGTCTTCGCTCTGGCGCGGCCCGCCGCCGTTGTTGACGCGCTCCTTCGGCTGCGGCAACGCACGATCCTTGTTCTTGATTTCTGCCAAAGTCGTTCGTATGAGTTTGCGGTTCACTGTGACTTTCTAGACCTCCACGATTAAAAGAGGGAAATGACGTGTGATAGCCACGCCCGCGCGCCCTAACGCTTTAGAGAAGGCGCGTCTGGACTGGCGCGACCGATCATTCACATCTCTCCTCATGCTGCGGCCGGGCAAGGAGAGACGTAGAAATTTACCCGAATAGAATTTCCATTAAGGAATTGCCCGACATACTACACTAAAGAAGACAAAAGGTAAAAGGCAAAAGGAAAAAGTTAAGACGCTCTTGGCGGACGTTCTTACTTTTTCCTTTTGCCTTTTTACTTTTGCCTTACTTCAGTCCGCCTTCTTGCGTATGAAGGTCGGCACGTCGAGGTCGTCCGTGCGGCCCGGATTGACGGTCGGGCGTTGCAGGTCGTCGCCAGGCGTGCGCGTGTAGCGCGGCGGAGTGGCGGGCACGCCGGCACTCGCCGCCGTTGTTCCCAAGTCGGCAATCTCCTTGTCGAAGCCCGTGGCGATGACCGTGATCTTCATCTCGTCGCGCAACGTCTCGTCAATCACCGCGCCGAAGATGATGTTGGCGTTCTCGTCCGCCGCCTCGCGGATGATCGAGGAAGCCTCGTTCACTTCGTAGAGCGTCAAATCGGTCCCGCCCGTGATGTTGATGAGCACGCCCTTCGCGCCTTCAATCGTCGCCTCTTCCAGCAGCGGGGAGGAGATCGCCTGCTGCGTGGCCTCCATCGCGCGATGCTCGCCCGAGGCGCGCCCCGCGCCCATGAGCGCCAGGCCCATGCCCTGCATGATGGCCTTCACGTCCGCGAAGTCCAGGTTGATGAGCCCCGGCACCGTAATCAAATCCGAGATGCCCTGCACGGCCTGGCGCAACACGTCGTCCGCGACCTTGAACGAGTCGGCGAGCGAGACGCCGCGGTCAACCGTGTGCAGCAGCCGCTCGTTCGGGATCGTAATCACGGTGTCCACGCACTCGCGCAACTCCCTCAATCCCTGGTCGGCCTGCTGCATACGGCGCTTGCCCTCGAAGTGGAAAGGCTTGGTCACGACCGCCACCGTCAAGGCGTTCAGCTCTGTGGCTAAACTCGCGATGATGGGAGCCGCGCCCGTGCCCGTGCCGCCGCCGAGGCCCGTGGTGACAAAGACCATGTCAGCGCCTTCCAGCACCTCTATGATCTTCTCGGTGTCTTCGAGCGCGGCGTTGCGCCCGATGTTCGGGTCTGCGCCCGCGCCCAAGCCCTTGGTGAGCTTGCCGCCGAGTTGAATCTTAATCGGCGCGCGCGAGCGTTTCAGGGCTTGCAAATCGGTATTGGCGACGAGGAACTCTATGCCCTCGATGCCAGCTTCGATCATGCGGTTGACGGCGTTGCCGCCGCCGCCGCCGACGCCGATTACTTTGATTCGCGCGCCGGTGATTGGTGGGTCGTCATCTATGAAAATATTAATGCCGTTGCCCGGTTGACGGCCATCCGGTGTCATCATTCGCATTCCTCTCTCTCGGCAGCCCAGTGAGGCTCCCGAAACCATACCTACGGTTATCTTGGGCTGTGCGCGCCGGGGGCAACTAAATATTGCGGACTACATCTTGTGCCGGCTGGCGCGGCAGCATACAACAACTTGTCAGAAAATGCCACTAAAACGATCACGAAACTTCGAGACGAAATGAGTCAGGCGGCCGGTTGCGCCGCGGCGGCTCGCGCCTGAGCGCGCGTCGGCCGTCTGCGCACGCTGCGTCACCAGTGAAAGCCCCGCGGCTGCGGCCCAAACGGGACTCTGAATATCTTCGATGAGGCCGCCGAAACGATCTCTCTCCGGGAAGCCTATGCGCACGGGCGCGTCGAAAACCTGCTCGGCTATCTCAGACATCCCAGTCAAGAGCGCCCCGCCGCCCGTCAGCACCACGCCGCTCGACAACTGGCGCTCCCAGCCGGACTCCCTGATCTCGTCGGCCACCTGCATCAAGACCTCTTCGGCGCGCGGCTGCAAAATGTCGCACAGAATCTGGCGCGAGAGCTGGCGCGGCGCGCGGCCTCCGACCGAGGGGACTTCGATCAACTCGCCGCGCTCGATCTCATTGAGGCTCGTACTCGAAGCGCAGCCG
>DATFCB010000408.1:0-8082 GCA_035253525.1 Pyrinomonadaceae bacterium
CGCAGGCCGTTCGCGCTCCCGCAGGTAAAAGAAGCGGCGGCGGTGCAACTCTAAGGCGCGGAGATCGTGCCGTCGGCAGCGACCTGGACGGCCGTCGGGCCGAAGTCGTCTTTCGAGAGTTGGCGGACGACATTGATGACCGTGTTGTTCTTGTCCGGGCGCGGGCCGTCCTGCCCTTGCTGTATGAGCGGATGAATCTTCCCGCTCAGGAATTCGCCGTCCGGCCCGATGTTCGTCTCCAGGACGAGCGAGAGCGCGGTCGGCCCCGCGAACGGGAAGCGGTAAAAGGCGAAGTTGCCGAGCGAATAAACTATCAGACGGTCCTTGTAAACTTCCATCCCGCGAACGACGTGCGGCCCGTGGCCCAAAACTAAATCCGCGCCCGCGTCAACCACGGCGCGCGTGAACTTGCGAAGATCGCCGCGCGCGCCACCCAGATATGTCTCCGAGCCGTAAGGCACGCGCTGCGCAGCGGAGCCCTCGGCCCCGCCGTGGAACGAGACGACGACGATGTCGGCCTTGCGCGCCACGTCCGCGACCACGCGCCGCGAGTTTTCCACGTCAATCAGATTCAGAGAGACAGGGTTGGTCGCGAACGCGACGAAAGCAATCTTTCGGCCCTTGACGTTCATGTAAGGGATGTCCTGATGGTCCGCGCCCGCGTGGATG
Organism: Pyrinomonadaceae bacterium; assembly: GCA_035253525.1. Taxonomy (GTDB): domain Bacteria; phylum Acidobacteriota; class Blastocatellia; order Pyrinomonadales; family Pyrinomonadaceae; genus QHXM01. The sequence goes on from DATFCB010000408.1 coordinate 670, forward strand.
ATGCCGAAGTCCTCCATCGTCTTGCGCGTGCTCGCGCGCCCCGGAGCACCGTAGTCCGACGAGTGGTTGTTCGCCAGGCTCACGATGTCGAAGCCCGCGTCCTTGAGGTGCTTCGCGTAGCGCGTGGGCATGCCGAACGTGTAACAGAACTTCGAGTTCGGCCCGCACTTGGTCTGCGTCCCGCCGTCAATCATCGCCCCTTCGAGGTTGGCGAAGGCTATGTCGGCCGCCGAGATGATGGGCGTCAGCCCCGAAATCATCTGCGCGCCGTCACCCGTCGGCAGCCCGCGCCCCTGGCTGGTCGAACCGAGCATCGTGTCGCCGACGGCCGCAATCGAGATTGACTCGGCGGGCGTCGGTGAGACTTGAACCACGGGCGCGGCGCTTGCAGACTCGATGCGCTCGGCCTCAGCTTTGCTATCCGTGCAGGCTCCGCCGAGCATGACGAGGGCGGCGGCCGCAGTTAAGACGACGAGGGGTAATAAAATTCTTTGGGGGCGCATATTTGAAACTCTCTGACTTTTGGAGAAGCTGTTTTGAGGAGGCCGCAGAGCGGCGGAATGTTTATAGTACAGGCGACTACCTATCTCTTCAAGCTCAATAGGAGCGGAACCTATATTCCGCTCCTACAAGGCCAGGAACTAATCAAACGTCCGGCGGCTGTAAACATCTCGCTCCTACGGAGCTTTGACGGCGGCTACTGTTTGACACCGCATTACGAATCGGCTTGCCCGGCGTAGCGCTCGGTGCTCGCGCTGGAGATGAATTCTGCATCTTCCGTGAGTGCCTGGTCAACCAGCCGGCGCTGCTCAAGCTCGTGAATCGTGTATGAGCCGGTCGCGGGGCTGGCCGAAGCCGACCGCCCGACGTAGTACGGACGCTGGCACGAGGGCAGCATGTTCGTCAATCGCGGCTCGACGAAAGTCCACCCGCCCATGTTCTTCGGCTCCTCCTGCGCCCAGACCAACTGTGTCGCGCCTCCGTAACTGCCGAAGACTTCGCGCAGCCGCTTTTCCGGGAACGGGTAGAACTGCTCAAGCCGTACAATCGCCACTTTTTCGTCGCCGGACTTCTTGCGCGCGGCGGCGAGATCGTAAAAGACCTTGCCGCTGCACACGACGATGCGCCGCACCTTCGCGCGGTCACCAACCTCCGCGTCGTCAATCACGGGCAGGAACCCGCCCTCCGTCAACTCGTCCACGCCGGAAGTGGCCGCAGGCAGGCGGAGCAGACTCTTCGGCGTAATCACCACGAGCGGGCGCATCGTCTGCTGTATTATCTGGCGGCGCAGCAAATGGAAATACTGCGCGGGCGTGGTCGGGTAACAGACTTGCAAATTGTTCTCTGCACATAAATCAAGGTAACGCTCGACGCGCGCCGAGGAGTGCTCCGGCCCCTGCCCCTCGTAGCCGTGCGGCAGAAGCAGGCCCAGGCGCGAGCGTTGCTGCCACTTGTCTTCCGAGGCGGCGATGTACTGGTCAATGATTACCTGCGCGCCGTTGCCGAAGTCGCCGAACTGCGCCTCCCACAAAACGAGCGCGTCCTGGGCCACGACCGAGTAGCCGTAGTCGAAGCCGAGCACACCCTGCTCCGAGAGCGAGCTGTCATACACGTCAAACTCCGCCTTCGCATTTCTTTCACTGCGCAACTCCGCGAGCGGAGCCCAGGGCTTGCCGGTCTGCGTGTCATACATGACGGCGTGGCGCTGGCTGAACGTGCCGCGCCCCGAGTCCTGTCCGCTGAGGCGCACGCGCGTCCCTTCGAGGACGAGCGAGCCGAAGGCCATCGCCTCCGCGAAGGCCCAGTCCATAGGCAACTCGCCCTCGCCCATCTTGGCGCGGCGCGCGAGCTGCCCGACCATCTTCGGGTTGATGTTGAAGCCCTCGGGCACGATTGAGATTTTCCGCGAGACCTCGCGGATCACTTCGCGCGCGACGCCAGTCCTCTCGACTGTGGAGCCGTCTTCCTCCTCAGGCTGCGGCGGCAACTCCGTGACCGCCGGCTTGCTCGCGACAATCTCCTTGGCGCGCGCGAGCGCCGCCTCGTAGTGCGCGACGCGCTCCTTTATCATCTCGTCCACGCCCGCCTCGTCAATCACGCCCTCGCGTATCAGCTTCTGCGCGTAGACGGTGCGCACACCCGGATGCGCCTTCACGCGCTGGTACATCAAGGGCTGCGTGTAGCTCGGCTCGTCCGACTCGTTATGGCCCAGTTTGCGGAAGCCCACGATGTCGAGCACCACGTCCTTGTTGAACGCCTGGCGGAAATCCAGGGCGATTTGCAGCACGCGCCAGGCGGCTTCAGGGTCGTCGCCGTTGACGTGGAAGATTGGAAGCTGCGTCATGCGCGCCACGTCGGTCGAGTAGATAGTCGAGCGCCCGGCCTCGGGCGAGGTCGTAAAGCCTATCTGGTTGTTGATGATGATGTGAATCGTCCCACCCGTGCGGTAGCCGCGCAGCTCCGCCAGGTTCAAGGTCTCCATCACGATGCCCTGCCCGGCGAACGCGGCGTCGCCGTGAAGCAGGACGGGCAGCGCGCGGTCGAACGCCTCTTCGCGCGTCATGTCCATTGCATCCTGCTTGGCGCGCACCATCCCCTCGACCACCGGGTCAACGAACTCCAGGTGACTCGGGTTGGGCGAGAGCGTGAGTTTCACTTTCTTTCCTTCACTGGTCTCGCGCTCGCCCGTCGCGCCCTGGTGATACTTCACGTCGCCCTCGTCGGCGGGGAAGTTTGGATGAACGCTCCCCTCGAAGGCCGTGAAAATTCTCTCACTGAAATTGCCGACGACGTTGGCGAGCACGTTGAGGCGTCCGCGGTGCGCCATGCCGAGCGTGATGTCTTCGACGCCGCGACGGCCCGCGCCTTCGAGCAGTTGATCCAAGACGGGGATGATCGTCTCGCAGCCTTCGAGCGAGAACCGTTTCTGGCCCAAATACTTCGTGTGCAGGAAGCGCTCGAACTGCTCGGCGGCGACCAGCTTTTCGAGCAGCTTCTTCTTAACCTCGGGCGCAATCGGCTGCGGGTTGACGAAGTGCACGAGGATTTGCTCGCGCAGCCAGACCTTTTGTTCCTTGCTCTGGATGTGGCGATACTCTATGCCGACCTTGCCGCAGTAGGCCCGGCGCAAGATGTCCAGAATGTCTCTTAAGCTCGCGCTTTCGCGCCCGGCGAGGCCGCCCGTGATGAACTCGCGGTCGAGGTCCCAGATGGTCAGCCCATAAGTCTCTATGTCCAGCTCCGGGTGGTGGTGCAAGGGCATCGCGTGCAGCGGGTCTATGTCCGCGATGAGGTGGCCGCGCACGCGGTAAGCGTTGATGAGTTCGAGCACGCGCGCCTGCTTGATGGTCAGCGCGCGCGTCTGGTCGCCGCCCAAGAGCGCCGGGTTGAGGTCAACGGCCCAGCGCACAGGGGGATAAGCTATCTCAAGGGCCGCGAAGACCTCGTCGTAAAAATTGTGTTCCCCGACGAGCAGTTCGTGTATGCGCGCGAGGAACGCGCCCGACTCCGCGCCCTGTATGATGCGGTGGTCGTAGGTCGAGGAGATGGTCATGGCCTTGCTGATGCCCAACTGCGAGAGCGCTTCCGGGGTCATCGCCTGAAACTCCGCAGGGTATTCAATCGCGCCCGTGGCGATGATGACGGACTGGCCCGCCATCAGCCGCGGCGTCGAGGCGACCGTGCCGATTGTGCCAGGATTGGTCAGAGAGATGGTCGTGCCCTGGAAGTCAGGGATTTGCAGCTTGCCTTCGCGCGCGCGCTTGATTACGTCGTCGTAAGCCGCCAGGAATTGCGAGAACGTCATACGCTCCGCGTTCTTGATGTTCGGCACGAGCAGCGTGCGCGAGCCGTCCTTCTTCGCCAGGTCAACCGCGACGCCGAGGTTCACATTCTCGCGGCGGAGACGCGACGGCGTCCCATTAATAACTTCGAAGCCGTCGTTGAGCTGCGGGTAATCTTTGAGAGCGCGCACGATGGCCCACGCGACGAGGTGCGTGTAAGAGGCTTTGCCGCGCCCGCGCTCCTGCAAATATTTATTGATGACGCGGCGATTCTCGTCCAAGACCTTGACGGGGATGCGGCGGTTAGAGGTCGCGGTCGGGACACCCAAACTCGTCTCCATGTTCTCGACGATCTTGAGCGCGCCGCCGCGAATCGGCGTGGCGTTCTCGGCGGCAGACGTTACGGCCGGGGCCGCGCTCGCGGCCGCCGACGCCGGGCGAGTCGCGGGGGCCGTGGCGGGCGCAGAACTCTGTGCTGGACTCGCGGCCGCCTGGGTGCTAGCGGTCGCCGTCGCCCCGCTGCCGTCGGCGCTCGGCTGCGTCGAGACGGCCGCGCGCCCGTTCTCCTGCGCCGTGGCGGCCGGAGCGCTCGCGCCGCCGAGCAACTCAGAGAAATATGTGCGCCACGACTCGTCCACGAGCGCAGGGTCGTTGCGGTAACGATTCCACAGGCCCTCTACGTAAGTGGCGTTGGCCCCGAAATTCTCCGCGATGAAGCGCGAAAGGTCCGTCTGATTTTGCTGTTCGCTCAAGGTCTCATCACCTCCGGCCGAGAACCGGCGCGGCGTATGTCTTTCGCCCCGGCCCACAGCACACTTTTTACATCAAAGCTGGAAGTAATAGACTATCACCTTCCGCAGTCGATTGCATCCGGCATGAGGCGGGCGGGACAGAGTTTAGCTCTTGAAGACGGAAGTGCTATGCTCACATCACCGCCACGGCAGCAGAAGCGAAGCGTATGACACGACAGAAGACCAAATCATCCTTCCTGTTACTACTGGCGACCATCTCTCTTTTTCTGGTTTGGCGGTCGCCCGTCAGGTCAAGCGTGCGTGCCCCGGAAGCGCCCCTCAGTTATGGAATCCTGATTGATAGCTCCGGCTCAATGAGGCAAGACATGAAGCGCGTGTTGGCCGCCGCGCGGGCAATCGTCAGCAGCAATTCGCCGGAGGACGAAACTTTCATCGTCCGTTTTATCAGCAGCGACAAAATCGAAAGCGTGCATGAGTTCACGCGTGACAAGGATGCGCTGCTAAAAGTCCTGAAGGATTTCTACACTGAGGGGGGCCAGACCGCGATTATTGACGCCCTCTACGTCTCGGCCGATTACCTGGCACAGAAGCGCTCAAATTCCGGCGACGGCCGCCGCAATGTTCTCGTGCTCATCACGGACGGAGAGGAACGGGGCAGCTCTTACAAGTTGACCGAACTGCTCACGTCGCTGCGCGAGAAACAGATTCAAGTTTACTCGCTGGCGTATCCGAATCGCGTCAGAGAGCACAGCCGGGAGAAATACGAGAAGGCCCTTAAGCTTTTGAACACACTCGTTCAAGAAACCGGCGGCAAGCTGCTGACTGTTGAAGAGAGTTCTGAATTTGAAGTCAAAACCGGGGAGTTGATTAACCTGCTGCGTTAGTAGCTCAGCCGTAATCAATTCCTCTCCTAAAGGCATCAAGGAGACTCATCAAGATGGAACGTAGAATACATCTCTCGCGGCTCACAGGTCTTCTGCTAATCGTGCTTCTCCTCGTTGCCCTCGCGCCCGGCGCTAAGACCACCGCGGACGCGTCCGACCTGCGGGCCGAGGCGCAGAAGTTCATCGAACAGTTCACGGCCGAGTGGCTTCAGTTGCGTTACGCTTACAACCAAGCCTCGTGGAATTCCAACACGAAGATCGTCGAAGGCGACGACACGAACGCGAAGGCCGAGAACGCCGCGCTCGAAAAGCTGACCGCGTTTACGGGGAGCAAGCAGAACATAGAGCGCGCGACCGCGCTTCTGAAGCAGCAGGACAAGCTCACACCGCTACAGGTCAAGCAGCTCAAGGGCATTCTCTACATGGCCGCCGAGTATCCCGAAATCGCCAAGGACTTGGTCAAGGAGCGCATCGCGGCCGAGACCGCGCAGACGGAAAAACTCTACGGCTTCGACTTTAAGATTGACGGCAAGAGCGTCACGCCGAACCAGATTGACGAAATCCTGCGCGCCTCCAACGACCCCATTGAGCGGCGCAAGGCGTGGGAGGCTTCCAAAGAAGTCGGCAAAGTTTTGAAAGACGGGCTCAGTAATTTGCAACGCCTGCGCAACGCGACCGTCAAGCCCTTGGGCTACAGTTCTTACGTCAACTACCAAATCTCCGAGTACGGATTGTCCGGCCCGGAGATGCTTGAGCTGCTGGACAAAATCAATCGCGAGCTGCGCCCGCTCTACCGCGAGCTTCACACTTACGCGCGCTACGAACTCGCCAAGCGCTACAACCAGCCCGTTCCGGACCAACTCCCGGCCGACTGGCTCCCGAACCGCTGGGCGCAGGACTGGAGCGCGATGGTGCAGGTCGAAGGGATGAACGTTGACGAAGCGCTCAAGGCGAAGACGCCCGAGTGGGTCGTCGAGCAGGCCGAACAGTTCTACGTCTCTCTGGGCTTCCCCCCGCTCCCGAAAAGTTTCTACGAGAAGTCGTCGCTCTACCCGCTGCCCGCGAATGCTTCCTACAAGAAGAACACGCACGCGAGTGCGTGGCACCTAGACCTGCAAACGGACGTGCGCTCGCTGATGAGCGTGGAGCCGAACGCCGAATGGTACGAGACGGCGCACCACGAACTGGGCCATATCTATTATTACGTCAGTTACACGAACCCGCAGGTCCCGCCGCTCCTGCGCGAGGGCGCGAACCGCGCCTACCACGAAGCCATAGGAACCTTGATCGGGCTCGCCGCGACGCAGAAGCCCTTCCTCGAAGGGCGCGGCCTCGCGCCGAAAGGGGCGAAGGTGGACGAGACGCAGGTGCTCCTGCGGGAGGCGTTGAACTACGTCGCCTACATGCCGTTCGCCACGGGGACGATGACACGCTTCGAGTACGATCTTTACGAGAACAATCTGCCGAAGGATCAGTACAACAAGCGCTGGTGGGAACTGGCACAGAAATATCAGGGCATCGTCCCGCCTGCGGCGCGCGGCGAAGAGTTCTGCGACGCCTGCACCAAGACGCACATCAACGACGACGCGGCGCAGTACTACGACTACGCCATCGCCAACGTCCTGCTCTTCCAACTGCACGACCACATCGCGCGCAAAATTCTGAAGCAGGACCCGCACGCGACCAACTATTACGGAAGCAAGGCGGTCGGGGATTTCCTGCGAAAGATCATGTCGCCGGGCAGCTCGCGCGACTGGCGCGCGGTGCTCAAAGAGACGACCGGCGAAGACTTGAGCGCGCGGGCGATGCTGCGGTATTTCGAGCCGCTGACCGCTTATCTGAAGAAGGTCAACGCGGGCCGGAAGTACACTCTGCCGGAGATTTGATGCCCTATGAAATCGAAACCCGTTTCGCCCGACCCAGAGCGAACTTCGCGCAGGCGGTTCGCGAAGTCAGTCGCCGCGACGCTCGTCGCCGCCCCGCTCGCGGCCGCGC
>DATFCB010000409.1:0-4845 GCA_035253525.1 Pyrinomonadaceae bacterium
CTGCGTCAGGGCGTAGGCGACCCGCTTCAGGTACAGCTCGGCATCAAGCTCACCTTCTGATACGGCGGCCGAACTTAACGTAGCCGCAGGGCTTCGCGGGAGTTACATTCCGCGAAGCCCTGCGCGTTAAAGAACGTAGGACTATCAATGGAGAACAGCATCGAAAGAGAGATCGAAGAGATCGTCAACCGGGAGACGCGTGCCTGGGACACGCAGGACGTGGAGCTTCTCATAGGCGTCTTTCACGAGGACATGGCCTGGCCCTGGCCGCCGACGCCGCAGTCGCACGACCCAATGGACTGGGTCATGGTTTGGGGACGCTACGACTACGAAAGATGGAAGCGGGGCTGGCAGGAGTTGTTCGACACGCACGCGCTCGCGCACGACCGCCGTGAGATAAGAAAAATCGTCGTCTCGAAGGAGGGCGACGGGGCGTTCGCCGTCGTTGACATAGACACCCTCTGGATCGCCCGCGACGGAGGGCACAATCACTGGAAGGGCCGCACCTGCAAAATCTATTCAAAGGTCGGCGATGAGTGGAAGATGACCGCGCAAACAGGCGTGCTGGATTATTCGTAGATTCTCTGGAAAAACTCTGCAAGCTTGACTTCGTCCAGCTTCCCCTCCGTTCTCACGCCGCTGCACACGTCCACGCCGAAAGGCTCGACCCGGCTGATTGCTTCCGCAATGTTGGCAGGCTTCAAGCCGCCCGCGAGGAAAATTGGCACAGAGACCGACTCGCGTATCCTGCGGCTCAGAGTCCAGTCGTGCGTCCGGCCCGTCCCGCCCAGTTCCTTGACCGCGAGCGACTGGTTGCCGGAGTCCAACAAAATCGCGTCAACGTGCAGCGCAACTTCGACCGCCTCGTCAATTGATTCCGGCCCTGTGACGTGTATGACCTGGACGATTGAGATGCCGGGCAGGGCGTCGCGTAGCTCACGGTAGCTCGCGGTTTCGAGCCGGTCGCAAATCTGTAGGGTGTTCACGCGGGCTTTGCGCTGCTGCTCTATGATTGAGGCCGCGTCCTGTTTGCAGGTCAGCAGAAAGGACGAGACCGCGGGCGGAACGACGGCCGCGATCTCTCGAATCAAATCGTCCGGGATGACGCCGGGGCCGCTCGGCATGTCGGAGACCAGGCCGAGGGCAGACGCGCCGTACTCCACGGCGAGCCGCGCCTCCTCACGGCTCCCGATGCAGCAAATCTTGACCCTCGGCTGACGCATCATCCCGGACCCTTTGGCAGCGCCGCGCAATTAGCCGTCACACATCTTCAGTCACCACCCATTCGCTTCCGTCGGAGTGAGCGCGGACGCGCATCTCGCGGTCGTTAACGCGTATCAGGAAAGACTCACTTTCGTCCCAACCCCAACTTGTCTTGAAAACCGCGACGGCTGCGGCCACGGGGAAGTCACTGTGGCCGTCGCGGTTGTCAGAGATGACGCTGGCATGGCCTTTATCATCACCGGCCAAAAAGGCGACGATGAATTCGGGATTAGCCGCGAGGAAATCTCTGGAAACGACCTCTCGCAACTCGGCGGATGGCGCGGAGTTCACGACCGCGACGCGCCAGGGCGGACTTGTCGCGTTCACTTGAACAGAGACACAGATGAGCTGCGTTACTTCGCCACCCGGATGGTTGGTCAGAAATATTCCGGGCGGAGAAGAGGTAATGTTCACGCTCGCTGTGCGCATAAACGGGGAACGGGCGGGCTACTGTGCCTTCTTCCAGTGCGCGGCGGTCGTCCAATACTGCGGGTCGAAGAGTTTTTCGTCGAGCGCGACGCCGCCCTGTATGTCCGTGTACTCCTCTGTGACGACCGGCTTGCCGTTGACCATAAAAATCACTTCGGGCGCGACCCAGCCGCCGCCCTTGACGCGCTCCCACTTGTTGAACTGCGTCTCCTGCGTAATTGTCGGGTCTTTCGTGCCGGGCTCAAGCAGCCGTACGAAGTAAAGATTCTCTTTGTCAATCCAGAATTGGCGCGTGCGCAGGTCGCCAGCCTTCGCGCCGACGACGTAGACGGGGCGGCCCTGCCACGTATCCTCGTGCATCTGTGAGAGGTCGAACTTGAGTTCCTTGAGCTTGTTGATGATTTCTTCGGCGGGCAGGAAGTAAACGTCGAAGCCCAGGAGCAGGAGCGGGTGGACGAAGGGGCGCGAGACTGCCTGCTTTCCCTCCTTGATGCTGTAGAGCGTGTTGCCCGCGAAGAGAATTCCGTTGCCGTCCTTGAGCGGGTCGAAATCTATGCGCAGCCTGCCGGGGGCCGAGAAAGCCTCGTACCAGATGCTGGCCTTCGTCGTGCCGTCCTCGTGGTGCTCTGTCGTCTTCTGCGTGAAGGTCAGGGTCTTGTACCAGGACTTCGCGTGCTTCTTCTGCATCTCGCGAATCAGGTCTTCGGCGGTCTTGACCTTGGCGGCCCGCGCGGGCAGCGCGCTCAAGGACAGTAGGGCACAAATAATCAGGGCATAGCGCATAAGGATTTTTCCCCCCTCTGGATTGAATTTGATTAACCCGAATCGTTTTACCATACGCCCGCCGAATGTAAAAAGTTGTGAACTTGAAAATCAGGGCGGCGTACTCACAAATAGCATGAACGGTCACAGGCGGGGCCGTTTCTTGACACGGGCGGCGCGGGGCGTTAGATTCCGGCTGACCCTTTTACTCAGTGGCCCTACTCTTCGCAGGAATCCGAAACGAATGCGACTCTCGTTGATTGGAGAAAAATATATGAAGACGATTTATACGTGTGGCGTGAGGGCGCTCTTGCTCGTCGCGCTCGGCCTCTTCGCCAGCGCCGCAATAATGGCACAGGAGCCGACCCCCAGCCCACAGGGGCCGAAGGTCGAAACCGTGGAGCTGAGCCCCGGAACGGCAGAGGCCGTGGTCGGGGAGAAAAAGAGTTTCACCGTGACGGCCAAGGACAGCGCGGGCCAGACCGTGAATGTTAAGCCGGATGTCTGGGTGGCCCTGCCGGTTGATTCCGCCTCCACGGACGATTCCGGCAACGTCACCTTCCTACAGCCGGGCGAGCTTAAGGTCCTTGCTATCGTCGGCGGCAAGCCGGGCTTCGCGGTTGTCATGGTCAAGCCCGCGAGCCTCACGCGAATTGACGTTGACCCAGCGGCAGGCCCCTTGATGGCTGGCGGGACGCTCAAGCTCAGCGCGACGCCCCGCGCCGCCAACGGTGACCCGCGCAACGATGTCGCCGTGACCTGGGCCTCCGACACTCCCGCGGTCGCCGTCGTTGACGCGGCGGGCTTCGTCACGGGCGTTGCCCCCGGCAAGGCCACCTTGCGCGCCAAGGCAGAGGGCGCGAGCAACACCGTGACAATCGAAGTCGTAGCCAACCCGGTGCGCGCTCTCTCAATCGAGCCCATGACTTCTACTGCGCGCACGGGCGACATCGTGCGCTTCAAGGCGCAGGGCAAAGACGACAAGGGCGGTCAGGTGCAGAATCCCTCCGTGCGTTGGGCCGTGAGCGGCAGCGGGGCCACGATAGACCCGGACGGCGGGTTCGTCGCGGAGAACGCTGGCTCTTACGTCGTGACGGCGACGAGCGGCAGCCAGACGGCGGTCGCGACCGTAGTCGTCTCGCCGCGCAGCGTCGAGCGCGAGTTGACGCTGGTCGGCCGCGCGGCCGGGGTTGACCTGGTGGCCGAGCAGTGGATTTTCGGCAACTACGCTTACGTCTCCACCATCGCGGACAAACTCCTGGTCTACGACATCTCGGACCCCGCCAAGCCCAAGCTGACGGACACGGTCAAGGTGGACGCGCACACCATCAACGACGTGAGCGTCAGCGCCGACGGCAAGATCGGCGTCATCACGCGCGAGGGGGCGTCATCCCGCAAGAACGGCATAGTCTTCCTGGACACGTCCGACCCCGCGCACCCGAAAATCCTTTCCGAGTACACGGAGACAGTGACGGGCGGCGTGCACAGCGCCTTCATTGACAGCCACTACGTTTACCTGACGGACGACGCCACGGGGTCGTTGCGCGTGATAGATTTCAAAGACCCGAAGACTCCGAAGGAGATCGCGCGCTGGCAGGTCGAGAGCCCTCTGGTCACCACAGGGGGCTTGCAGGGCGGGCGCTACGTACACGACGTGCAGGTCAAGGACGGGCTTGCCTACCTGGCCTACTGGCGTGACGGCCTGGTCATCCTCGACGTGGGCAACGGCATCAAGGGCGGCAGTCCCGAGAAGCCGCAGTTCGTCAGCCAACTCCGATTCAACTACCACGAGCTTTACGGCAACGGCTGGCTGTCGGGCGCGCACGCCGTCTTCCGTTACAAGAACTACGTCTTCGTCGGCGACGAAGTCTTCCCGGAAATCTTCAACATCAGCGACAAGAAGCGCATCCCCGTGCGCGGCGTCCTTCACGTCGTGGACGTTTCGGACATCAGCCACCCGCGTAAGGTCGCGGAGTACGCCGTGCCCGAAGCCGGGTCGCACAACGTCTGGGTCGAGGACGACATTCTTTATATGGGCTACTACACGGGCGGGGCGCGCGTGCTCGACGTGTCGGGCGAGTTGCGCGGCGACCTCTACAGGCAGGGCCGTGAGATCGCGCGCTACTGGACCGGGGCCGACGACGGCTTCCGCCCGAACTCGCCCTTCGCCTGGGGCGCGCAACCGCACAACGGCCTCATCTTCTTCAACGACATCAACAGCGGCATCTGGATCATGAAACTCGGCGGCCCGCGCAAAGACACGGGTTCAACGACAGAGCCGGGAAGATGAGGCAGCGAGCATGCTTCAGCCCCGTCAGGGGCTGTTGACAATAGCCCAGCACTGAAGTGCTGGGAACGCAACGGTAAAAATGATTGAGTCCCGTAGGGACG
>DATFCB010000410.1:0-4548 GCA_035253525.1 Pyrinomonadaceae bacterium
CTTCTCACTTCTCACTTCTTTTAGTCTGCGCGTAGCGCCTCTATCGGGTCCAGGCGCGCGGCCTTCCAGGCGGGGAAGATGCCGGAAAGGATGCCGATGCCGCCCGAGACGGTGATGGCGACGACGATGGCCGTGACGGACAGGTAAGTCGGGAAGAACGTGGCCGTCACGACGCGCCCGATGAGCCACGCCAGGAAGACGCCAATCGCGCCACCTATGGCCGAGAGTGTGATCGCCTCGACCAGAAATTGTTTGAGCACGTCCGCGCGCCGCGCGCCGACGGCCTTGCGGATGCCTATCTCCTTCGTCCTCTCGGTCACGGAGACGAGCATGATGTTCATAATGACTATCCCGCCGACGACGAGCGCGATGGCTGGGACGGCGATGGCGACGATGGAGATTTGGCCCAGCACGCGGTCGCGCACGCCCATGATGATGTCGGGCGTCATGATGGCGAAGTTGTCCTCCTCGCTGGCGGTCAGGTGCCGCCGCGTGCGCATCAACTGCCTGACCTCCTCGACCGCGTCGTTGAAGACCTCGTCGGAGCGGGCGGTCGCGGCAAACGAGAGCCAGCGGTTGCGCACGAACGGGCCGAAGTCGCGCCCGTAAGTCTTGATGGGCACCTGTATGTATGAGTCCTGCGAGCGGCCGAAGACCGTGCCCTTGGCCTCTGCGACGCCGACCACCCTGTAAGGCAGCCCGGCGATGTATATCTCTTCGCCGACGGCGTCGGATGACGGCAGGAGTTTCTCGGCCACGTCCGCGCCGAGGAAGGCGAGGCGCATGCCTGCGTCCTCTTCGGTCTTCGTGAAGTAGCGCCCGGCAGCGATGTCCAGCTTGCCTATGTCCACCATGTTGGCCGTCGTGCCGGAGACGGGGATGGCTTCAAGGCTCTGGTTGCCGCGCTTGATCTCCGAGAAGGTGGCCGCCGCGATGGCCCCGAACTCGTCAACCAGCGTGGCGCGGTCGCGCAAGTAGTAGTAGTCCTCTATGGTCAACTCTTTGTTACGGCGCTGCGCGGCGGCGATGGTGTCCGTGTTCTTGAAGTCCTTGAAAAAGTCGAAGCGGTAAACGGTGAAGGATTTCGCGCCGATGTTGGCGATCTTCTCGTCGAAGTAGGCGTTGAAGCCTTGAATCAGGGAGACGACGACGACCACGGCCGTCACGCCGATGATCATCCCCAGCAGCGTCAGCGCCGACCTCAGCTTGTGTGCCCAGATGGCCGCGAGCGCGAGTTTTAAAGTCTCTGCGAAATTCACTTTGCGTTACTACGTTAGATTGCGTGGGAGGGTTGCAAACGCGGGGGATTTAGCGCCGGACCAAAAATTCCGGCAACAGCCTCGGCTCAATCACTTCTTATCTTTGAATTCAATCAGGTCCCAGAGGTTGCCATAAAGGTCTGCAAAAACGGCGACCGTTCCGTACTCCTCTGTCTTCGGCTCCCTGACAAAATCGATGCCTTGCGACTGCATGTTCTGGTAATCTCTCCAAAAATCATCGGTCCTCAAAAACAGGAAAACTCGCCCGCCCGTCTGGTTTCCTATCCGGCTCCTTTGTTCCTCGCCGACCCCCTTAGCCAGCAACAGGGAACATTCTTTCGAGCCTGGGGGCGCGACTAAGACCCATCGCTTTGTTTCGCTTTGAGGAATGTCTTCTATCAGAGTGAAATTTAACTTGTCCGTGTAGAATTTTATGGCCTCGTCGTAATCGTTCACCACCAGGGCGATGTGCGCGATACTTTGTTTCATAGCTAGTAGTCAGTAATCAGAAGCCGATTGAAAAGTCCCGTCAGGGACGACGTGAAAATAGCCCAGCACTTCAGTGCTGGGTAGCGAACAGTAATTTTATCCTAGTCCCGTCGGGACGACTGAAGATTTCAGTCGTCCCGACGGGACTCAATATTCATCGGCACTCCATCCCCAGCGATAAATCGCTGGGCTATTTTCACTGCGTCCCTGACGGGACTCTTCAAATAGCTACTTGTTACTTATTACTTCTGATAAATAACCTTCCCTTTGCGCAGCGTGTATCTGACGTTCGAGAGGGCTTTGATGTCGCTCGCGGGGTCGGCGGCCAGCAAAACCAGGTCGGCGTCCATGCCCGTTGCGATTCTACCCTTTCGGCGGGATTCGCCGAAACGCGCGGCGGGAGAAGTGGTCAGCGAGGCCAGAATGTCTTGAAAGCGCATCCCGGCGCGCGCCATCTGCTCGTACTCCTCTACGGGGTCGTAGTCCGTGACGTAGCCCACGTCGGTCCCGAAAAGTATCTTGCCGCCCGCCTGGAAGTAGGCGCGCAGTTGCTCCACCCCCTTGTCTTGAAAAGCCTGCACGGCATTCGGGGGCGCATTTCTCTTTTCCCCTTCCACCCTCCAGAGCTTCAGAGTCGGGACGAGCGCGATGCCCTTCCGCTTCATCTTCGTTAGTAAGGCTTCGCCCCACGGGCCTGTCTGCGGGGTCGTATGCAGGAGCACGTCCACGCCACCGTCAATTGACGCCTCAAGGCCGTAGGTGTTGGACGGGTGGGCCAGGACGAGCCGCCCGCGGCGGTGCGCCTCGGCCGTGACCGCCTTGATGACTTCGGGCGACAGCTTCAGATTGGGGTCCCAGAAAGTCTGTGCGTAGAGCTTGACGGCGTCCACGCCGCTCAGAAACTTTTGACGGACCAAAGAGACTGCCTGCCGCGCGTTCTCAACTTCGGGCATCTCTCTGACGATAGACCCTATCTCCTTGAGCGACGCGGCGGGCGGCAGGCCGCCCTTGGGAAACAGGATTTCTCCGGTCGAAAAAATCTTCGGCCCCAGGACCTCTCCCGTCTCTATCCTTTGCCGTATGAGCTTCGTTATCTCCCAGTAAGACCCCGTATCGAAGACCGTTGTGAAACCGTAGCGCGTCAACATCTCTTGCAACTGCCGCGTCAGTTGCGAGGCCGGGAGCGAGGCGGCCTGCTCCCATTTGAGTTCCGTGAAATGGACGTGGCTGTTCCAGAAACCTGCCACGAGCGTCAGCCCCGCGCAGTCGAGCCTGCGCGCGTTGCGCGGGACCCTGATTCTGCCCCTCGCGCCGACGGCGACGACGCGGCCATTGCGTATCAGCACGACGCCGTCGTCAATGGGGTTCTCTGATGGCGACGGATAGATTCTCGCGCCGACGAGAGCCAGGGTATTGTTTCTGTCGGCGCGGAGAGACTGGGCGCGCGCGTGCATGAGGGAGCCGGCGGCCAAAACGAGCAACACGATCAGCGCGGCGTGCCTTCCGGCTTTTTTCACTGGGCCTCCTTTGAGAAGCGCAAAGCCTCACTCATACCTCAACGCCTCAATCGGGTCGAGGCGCGCTGCCTTCCACGCGGGCCAGAGGCCGAAGACGATGCCGACGGCCGCCGAGATGCCGAGGCCGAGCAAAATGGCCCAGAGCGGGACAAAGGCCGGGAGCGGCGAGTAGAGGTTTGTGAGGAAGCTGAAGAGTTCGCCGACGAGCAGCCCGGCGACGCCGCCGATGGCCGTCAGGAAGACGGCTTCGATTAAGAACTGCGAAAGGATGTTGCCGCGCGTCGCGCCGACGGCCTTGCGGATGCCGATCTCTTTGGTGCGCTCCGTCACACTGACGAGCATGATGTTCATCACGCCGATGCCGCCGATCATCAGGGCGACGAAGGAGACGGCGGTCAAGACCAGCGCGGTCGCGCCCGTCAACTGGTTGTAGATGTCCAGCAGAGAGTCCTGCGAGGAGATGCCGAAGTTGTCGGGCGCGCCGAGCGGCACGCGCCTGCGCCGCCGCAGGATTTCGCGCATCTCGTCCATCGCCGCCTTGACGTGGGCGCGCGAGATGGGACGGACGACGCAGAAGAAGACGGACTCAGGCGCGGGGATGTCCGGGTAATACTTCTCGTAAGTCGTGAACGGGATGAAGACTGAGTTGTCGCGCGACTGGCCGAAGAAGTTGCCCAAAGGCTCCATGATGCCGACGACGCGGTAGGTGTTGCCGTTAATCTTGACCTCTTTGTCGAGCGGCTCCTCGTAGGGGAAGAGCGCCTGGGCCACGTCCACGCCGAGGATGCAGATGTTGGAGCGCGCCGTCATGTCGCCGTCCGTGATCCAGCGACCGCGCCCGACGTACTGCGAGTGTACGAACTCGTAGTAGGGCGTGACGCCGAGCAGGATGGGCGTGTCGGTCTGCCGGTCCTGGTAACGCATGGTGACGGCAATCAGGCGCAGGATGGGCGAGACGCCCGCGAGCGAAGGGGCCTCGCGGCGCAAGGCTTCCGCGTCCTCAATCGTCAGGTCTTTACGGTGCAATTCTTCGGCGCGCGGCATACGACCGAAGGAGGGGTCGAACTTCGAGACGAAGATGGTGTTCGAGCCGAGGGATTCGATCTGCTGCGCGAACGCGCGGTTCAAGCCCTGTATGATCGAGACCATGAAGATGACCGTGATAACGCCGACGCTCACGCCCAGGATGGTCAGCGCGGAGCGCAGCTTATTGGCCCGCAACGTGGCGAGCGCAATCTTCGCGGATTCTTTAACGTCGTCGAAAGTCATAAAGCAGTGGTCAG
>DATFCB010000411.1:0-2773 GCA_035253525.1 Pyrinomonadaceae bacterium
ACGACCCCCATCTTTCAGGAAATCCCTAACCTCTCCGCGGCCAAGTCCGCTTACGGAAACATCGTCTACCTGAAAGCGCCCTCGATGCTCAGGCAGGCCGAGTTTTATCTGGGCGCTAAGAAATTCCAACAAGCCGTGCGCGCCCTGGTGCGCGAGCGCGCGTTCGGTAACGCGGAGTGGGCCGATTTGGTGAGGGCGTTCGAGCGAAGCTCCGCACGCAAACTGGACGACTGGGCGGCGGCGTGGGTGAGAAAGCGTGGCCTGGCGCGCGTCCACGTCAACTTCAGCGCGGATTCGGCGGGGCGCATCAGCCGTCTCACGCTCTCCGAGCGCGACGTGCTCGGCGAGGGCGGCGCGTGGCCCATGCGCGTCCAATTGCTCCTCGCTGACGAGTCGGGCAAGCCGGAGACTCTGACGGTCACGCTCGACGGCGCGGGCGAGACAATTGTGAAAGCAGCGACGGGGCGTCGTCGCCCGGCTTATGTCTTCGCCAACTACGAGGACTACGGCTACGGGCTTTTCCTGCTGGACGACGAGAGCCGCCGTTACGTGCTCGAACACCTGGGCGAGGTCCGCGACGAGTTCCTGCGCGCGCTCCTCTGGGGCTCTTTGTGGGACAGCGTGCGCGAGGCGGAATTAGCGCCCACGGCTTACATTGAGTTGGCGATCAAATTGATGCCGCAGGAGCGCGACGAGGTGACGGCGCAGGGCGTGCTCGCGCGCGTGCAGGCGGCCTTCAATCGTTACCTCTCGGAAACGCAGAGGCGCGAACTTGCGCCGCGTCTCGAACGAATGCTCACAGACCGCATGCTGAACGCGGAGACTGCGGGCTTGCGCATCACCGGCTTTCGCGCCTTTCAGGGTGTCGTGACGACCGGCGAGGGGCGCGCGACGCTCAAAAAAATCCTACGCGATGAATTGAAGATTCCCGGCATGCAGTTGCGCTCGCGCGACCGCTTCGACATCATCACGGCGCTCATGACTACGGACGACCGCGAGGCTCCCGCGCTGCTCGAAGCACAGAGCAAATCGGACACGACCGACGACGCGCGACGCTACAGTTACGCGGCGGGCGCGGCGCGCGCCGACGCCGAAACGAAGAAGAGATATTTCGACGCCTACCTGACGGACGCGAAGCTCGCGGAGAGTTGGATCGAGGCGAGCTTCGGCCCGTTGAATGTTATTCAGCAATCAGAGCTGACGCGGCCCTTTCTCGACCGGGCGCTCGCGGAGTTGCCGCGCCTGAAGCGCACGCGCAAGATATTCTTCGTCAACGGCTGGCTCGCGGCCTTCATCGGCGGCCAGTGCGACTCGCAGGCGCTCGCAATCGTCCAGAATTTCCTACAGCGCGAGAGCGCCCTTGACCGCGACCTACGTCTCAAAGTGCTCGAAGTCACGGACGGCCTCGAACGCTGCGTGCGAATCAGAAGCCGGTACGCGAACGAAAAGTGATGAGCATCCGGCTCTCCGGCGTGATAAACTTGCTACACGATCCACCCCGTTCAGCTTGAGATGAAAACTTCATTGGAGGCTGAGAGAGATGCCTACGGAAGTTGTCCGACAGGACGAGGAAGCTGAAGAAGAACAATTGACACGGTACAAGGCCACGATAGAGGAGTTCTGGGCCTTGCCGGAGTCCATGCTTCCGATTGAGTACGTCAACGGGGAGATCATCATGGCTCCGACGCCGACAGTCCGCCATCAGGCGGTCTTGCGAAATCTCGCTTTCGCTCTACATGAATTTGTCCTGCGGACGAGGATTGGCAGCATCTTCTTTTCTCCGCTCGACGTGGTGCTGCCGAGCGGCGATGTCGTCCAGCCGGACGCCTTTTTTCTGACCAACGAGGAAACGTTGCGCGCCAACGTTTCCAAGCGCGTGCAGGGCGTGCCGTCGTTCCTGGTCGAAGTCCTCTCGCCCGGCTCTATCAAGCACGACGCGCGGAGGAAGCGAGAGCTGTACGAGCGAAACAATGTGCGCGAATACTGGATAGTTGACCCCAGGGCCAAAACAGTCGCGCAGTTGGTGCGGCACGGCGAGCACTTCGAGTTGACGGAATTCAAAGAGGGCGACACGATTCGCGGCGTCGTGCTCGACGGCTTTGAGACGACCGTCGGGGCGCTCATCAACGACAGGTGAGAAAAGCGTTAACGCTCTTTCATCAATCAAGCAGGTTATGGACTCGACAGCTTTTCTCGTCATCGCCATCATCGCCATCGCCGCGCTGGCCCTTCTCCTCTTTCTGGCCCTCTTCGAGCCTGGGCTGGCCTACAAAATCTCCGCCTGCGAGACGGACCCAATCGACTCCGACGACTTCCTCTGCGTCCTCGAAGCCATCACCGACTCGAAGATTCACCGCCACGGCCGCGTCGAGGTCTTGACCAACGGCGAGGTCTACTACGAGGCGGAACTCGAAGCCATACGGCGTGCGCGCCACAGCGTCAACATAGAGGCTTATATTTTTCAGAAGGGCGAAGTCACCAAAAAATTCGTCGAGGTGCTGACCGAGCGTGCCAAAAGCGGAGTCAAGGTGCGTATGGTTTTGGACGCCGTCGGCAGCTTCGCGACGTGGGAGAGCTACTTCGCGGAACTGCGCGCGGCCGGCGGGCGCGTCTGCTGGTATCACCCCTTACGCTGGCACACCCTGGCGCGCTTCAACAACCGCACGCACCGCGAGATCATCGTCGTTGACGGGCACACGGGGTTTGTCGGCGGCGCGGGCTTTGCAAACCACTGGCTCAAGGGCGACGATAAGAACCCGCGCTGGCGCGACAC
>DATFCB010000412.1:0-14209 GCA_035253525.1 Pyrinomonadaceae bacterium
CTCTCGCAGACGGGCATGGTGCGCCACTGGCTCAGGGAGCGCGCCGCCGCGCGGGCCGGAAAGCTTGAGGCGAGCGAGAGGCCGCGCGGGGCTCCACTTTTCACACAGGACACGAACGCGCTGCCGGACGCGCAACTGGCCGCGGCCGAGACGCACGCCTCCTACTTTGTCGAGGACGAGGTGACAAACGCTTCGCACTGGAAGAAGTCAATCGTCATTAACGGCCTCGGCGCAATCGCCACGTTCGTCGTGCTCTGCGTCTTCGTCACGACCAAGTTCCTGCACGGCGCGTGGATTGTCGTCGTTATTATTCCGCTGCTCGTCGTGATGTTCCGCTCGATTCACAATCACTACGTGAAGGTGGCGAAGCAACTTTCGACGGAGGGCCTGGTGCATCTACAGGAGATCAGTAACACCGTCGTTGTGCCAATCTCGGGCATACATCGCGGCGTCGTCAACGCGCTGCAATACGCCAGGTCCATCTCGGCGAACGGCGTCAAGGCCGTTTACGTGGACTTCGACGAAGAGGCCACGCACAAGCTGCAAGAGAAGTGGGAACAATGGGGCTCGGGCGTGGAATTGGTCGTGCTGCCCTCGCCGTACCGGTCGCTCAGGCGGCCGCTCCTGCGCTACATCGAACGCCTGAGACGCAAAGGCAGCGACGACTTCGTCACGGTGGTGCTGCCGGAGTTCATCCCCGCGCGCTGGTGGCAGCACTTCCTGCATAACCAGAGTTCGCTCCTGCTCAAAGGGGCGCTCCTCTTCAAAAAATGCGTGGTCGTCATCAGCGTCCCATACCACCTCGAACACTAAGGCGCTGGAGGGTTGAGCTTAGGCTCTGGCCGGCTTCAGGCATACAATAGCCGGCGTGTGGAGAGAGATGTACGAGAAGAGGCGGACGGGCTATCTGGCGGCGGTCGTCGGCGTGGCCGCGATGACGGGCGCGCTCAAGCTGTTCGGCGATCACATCAACTCGACGACCGTCGCGCTCGGCCTGTTGCTCGTCGTGCTCTTTGTCGCCGCCGGGTGGGGCTCGCGCCCCGCCGTGCTGGCGTCCGTTTTGGGCGTCGTCTGTTTCAACTTCTTCTACCTGCCGCCGGTCGGAAGGCTGTCCGTACAGGACCCTGAAAACTGGGTCGCGCTCGTCGTCTTTCTGGTTACGGCCGTGACGGCGGGCCAACTCTGGGCGCGCGCCAAGCGGCAGGCCGAAGCGGCCGAAAGCGGGCGGCGCGAGATTGAGCGACTCTACACTGAGCTTCAAGACGCGTTCGAGCGCGCGAGCCAGGCCAAAGCCCTTGAGCAGAGCGAGCGTTTGAAGTCGGCGCTGCTCGACGCCGTCACGCACGACCTCAGGACTCCGCTGACTTCCATCAAGGCGTCCGTCACGACGCTGCTCGACGATTCGCGTCCCGCGCCCGCCGACGAAGATGCCGGGACGCTCGACGCGGAAGGCCGCCGCGAGATGCTCGAAGTCATAGACGAAGAGACAGACCGGCTCAACCGCTTCATCGAAGGGCTGATGGAATTGGCACGCATAGAGGCCGGGGAGATGCACCTGCGCCGCCGCTGGGGCTCGGTCGAAGAGATCGTGACGACGGCCCTTGAGCGTGCCGCGCCGCTCACGCGGAATCATCAGATTCAGGTCAGCCTGGACGCGGACCTGCCCACCGTGCGCGTGGATGACCGTTCGGTCGCCGAAGTCGTCTACACGCTGGTTGACAACGCCGCGAAGTATTCGCCTGTGGGGACGAAGATCAACGTCGAGGCGAAAAGCGCGGGCGGTCGGGCGGTCAGCTTGAGCGTCGAGGACGAAGGTCCGGGCGTTCCCTCGGAGCTGCGCGAGCGCGTCTTCGACAAGTTCTTCCGCGCGATGAGGGACGGCGACTCAAGCACGCACCAACCTTCCGGCTCCGGCATGGGGCTGGCAATCGCCAAAGGAATCGTGGAAGCGCACGGCGGGCGCATCTGGATTGAAGAAGGCTCTGGGATGCGCGGGAACCGCGTCGTCCTCACGCTCCCGATAGGCGACGATGACGAGGCCGCCCTCGCAGCCCGTGCGGGCCTGGGCGTCGTTGAAGATGAGAGGGAAGCAGCAAGCGCCTATCGTGCAGGCTATCGCGTAGACCACGGCGACCAGGAAAATTCCTCACGCCCCCGCCCGTAATTTTTATAAAACATTTACGAACCCTTTACTCCTTCCTTATGCGCGGGGGCTTACCATCTGGTCGTCGCCATTTTAATTGGCACAGGATGAGAGGGAAGCATGACGACTACTTACGCATCACTTGAGCGTGAAACGGAAATTGATCTTTATCAGGAAGTGGAGAGGCTAATAAAGAAGAACAAGCGGGCGTGGCAAGCGATCCTGGCTGTGCTTGGGCTCGCTGGCGGCCTCGTCGCTCCCGTCCTGGGCGCGACGGCCGATGTCGTGACGTGGTTCGTCCACTCGCAAATCGTAAATTCCTACCTGCACGTGGCGAGCATAGTCTTCTGTGGCCTGACCATGCCGCTCTTAATACTCGGCGCGTTCTGTCTTGACGCGCTGAAGGCGAAGACCGCTAACCTGCCCGCGCCCTCCCGGCGGACTTAAAAAAGATTACGCGCACAGGGGCAGCCATTCCGCGCAGGCGCTCAACTCCTGACCGACGCGCGCGGCGAGCGTCGCCGTGCCGGCGAACGAAACGAGTGTGCCGACCTGCGAGGCCGAGGCGTCGGAAGGCTCCTCCTTAGACTCTTCCATGGTCCGCGCGGGCGTAAACCTCACCCAGCGGACGCGGCGGCTCTCCACGCGCTCGACACGGAAGAGTGCCCCTTCGTGTTCGACCTCGTCGCCGGCCTTGAGGACGCGGCCCGCTCGCGCCATCAGGAAGCCGGCGAGCGTCGTGTAGCCGCCGTCTTCCGGCAGCCTCAGGTTGAAGCGGCGGTTGGCGTCGCGCACGGCGAGCATCCCGTCCAGAAGATACGCGCCGTCCGCCTGCTCCACGCACTGCGAGCGCGCCTCCTCGTCGTACTCGTCGTTAATCTCGCCGACGATCTCTTCCAACAGGTCTTCGAGCGTGACGATGCCTTCGAGTCCGCCGTGCTCGTCAATCACGAAGGCGAGGTGGCTGCGCGCGGCCTGCATGCGCCGGAGCGCCGTCCCTAGTTTGGCCGTCGCGGGGACGAGAATCGGCGGGTGAACAAGCTTTTCAAGGTCGAAGTCGTCAGCACGCTCGTCCTCAAGATATGGCTCTATGTCACGCCTGAAGAGAACTCCCACCGCGTCGTCCAGGCGCTCGCGGTAGACGGGCAGCCGCGAATAGCCCAGGCGGCGGAACGTCGCTTTGACTTCGTTGAGCGTGGCCGTCACGGGCAAAGCCTCGACGTTGGTGCGCGGGACCATCGCCTCGCGCACTTCCGCGTCGTTGAAGTCGAAGACGCGGTTAATCATGCGCTGGTCTTCCTCTGCGAGTTGCCCGCTCTTGCGCGAGACTTCGAGGAGGCCGCGCAACTCCTCCTCCGTGTAGACGGAGGCGTGATCCTGGGACGGGTGCAGGCCGAAGAGACGCACGGTGCGCGTGCCCGCCCAGTCGAGCAGCCGTATGGGCCACTGAAAGATTTTGTAGAAGGCTTGCAAGGGCCACGAGATGGAGAGCGCCACTCGCTCGGCGCGCTCAAGCGCCAGCGTCTTCGGGGCCAACTCGCCGAACACTATGTGCAGGAAAGTGATGAGCGTGAAGGCGACGGCGAAGGAGATCGTGTGGAGCGCGGCCTCGGAGACGTATCCTTTGAGCGGCGCTTCCAGGATGTGCGCGATGACAGGCTCGCCGATCCAGCCAAGCGCGAGCGACGCCATCGTGATGCCGAGTTGTGTGGCGGAGATGTAGGCGTTCAGGTTATCCAGTAGGTCTAAGAGCCGCCGCGCGCCACGGTTGCCGCCCGCCGCGAGCGTCTCTATGCGCGAGCGGCGCACGCCGACGAGCGCGAACTCCGAGGCGACGAAGAACCCGTTGGCGACGACCAGAAAAATGACTAGCAGGACGTAAAGAACTGTGAACATCGTGAGGACAGTTTACGATAAATTCCGGCGCGTGAGGAAACGCGGCGGCGATGAAAGGGGACTGTCGAAGCGGCTGGCTCGATCCCGGTCTTAGAGCCTGAAGAGCGGCCGCTTCTCATTCTTGAGCAGTTGCCAACGCTTCTTCAACTCCGCGCTGAGGTCGCTCGGCAACGTCTCGACGGGCACGTCGTTCGCGGCGCAGAACATGCGCCAGAGCACGAAGCGCGGGTCGAGCCTTCCGGTGTCCGGCGAGATGGCGCTCCGCTTCGCCTCCTGCTCTTCGCCGGAGGTCCCGCGCAGCAGCTTGTCCATGAAGGCGTTGAGCCTGGGGAAGTCAATCGGCTTGGTGAAGTAACCGTCCGCGCCAGCCTCGTTGGCTTCGCGCCTGAACTGGTCGTCGTCGAGCGCGGTCAGGATGACGATTGGCACATCTTTAATCTTGCCCTCGCCGCGGATGACGCGCGTGGCCCCTATGCCGTCGAGTTTCGGCATGCTGATGTCCATCAGGATGAGCTGGGGCAGCACGAGGAGCGCCACGCTGACGGCGTCTTCGCCGTTGACGGCGGTCGAGACGCGGTAGCCCTTCTCCTGCAAGGCCATGCTGATCAGGGTCAGGTTGTCGCTCTGATCGTCCACGACCAGCACCCTGGGGGCAATGTCACTTCCACTCATGCGCGTCGTGAAAAAATTTAATCCAGAAAATATTTGACCGTTTCCAGCAGCTTGTTCACGTCCGGTTTGGCGACGAACGCGTCGGCCTCGGACACCACGGCATCCTGCCGGTCGGACTCGCGCGCCGCGCCCGAATAGACGACAATCGGCGTGTACTCGTCGAACTGCCTCACCCGCTGGCACAATTTA
Organism: Pyrinomonadaceae bacterium; assembly: GCA_035253525.1. Classification (GTDB taxonomy): domain Bacteria; phylum Acidobacteriota; class Blastocatellia; order Pyrinomonadales; family Pyrinomonadaceae; genus QHXM01. Next base: position 4,901 of record DATFCB010000412.1, read on the forward strand.
TGGCCGTCCTCGTCGGGCAGCCAGATGTCTATGATGAGCAGGTCGAACGGCTGTGTCTGGGCCAGTGCCAGCCCGAGGGTGGCGTTCTCGGCCGTCAGGACGAAGTAACCCTCACGCTCCAAAAAGAGCGTCAGCATGGAGCGCGTGTCCTCGTGATCTTCGACGCAGAGGACGCGTCGCCTAAAGGTCGGCATGGGGGAAAGCGCCTCCGGGCAGAGCGAAAGTGTTTGAGCTTGGGAGAGAGGGGCGGATTCTACTCGGCTTCCGACCCGCCGTCAACACGCCCGGCCCATACATGTTTGAAGCGGCACGAAGGGAAACTGCCCCGCCGCCTTGTGCACGGCTTCGTCGCTGCGCCTCGGAACCTTCACTAAACGAGGCGCAAAGTGGTGCGGCTTATATCTCATCTGCCAATTTCTTTCAAGCCGCTTTCGGACAATCGCCCGACCGGCCGACAGCGCCCTCTGTCTCGCCTCCCGTCCGCTCAGGTCAACCCGCTGGCTACTACCATTCAAAATGCTTGACCGAATCCTTCTCTATTTGACCGATGAGCCGCTTCGCGTCACCCGCTGCTGCCGGATAACTGTCAAAATCCTGAGATATTTGCACAGTCGAAGAGGACACGCCCGTGGCATCAGGGTTGCTCTTGACCGGGCGGCGGACTGCCCCCTCCCCAGTTACCCTCATGCGAATTTGTTGCTCTCGCAGGAAGCAAAAGATGGACAAGTACCGTTTCAATCAGACGTTCATGCAAGCGGTCATCGCTTTGGGATGCGCGGCGGTCGGCGTTTCGCTTTACTACTGGCAGAGGTCGCAGCCCGTCACGCCCATCCTGGTCCTGGCGCTGGCGGCCATGACGACCTCGTTCGTTTACTCCGTCCCGGTCCCAGGCGGGCTCGGGCGGGTTTCGCTGCTCGACACTTTCGTTCTGCTTGCGCTCCTGCTCTTCGGGGGCGAATCGGCAATCCTCTTCGCCGCCGTCTCGTCCGCCAGCCTCTCCGCGAGACACGGCCGAGACTTAACCCGCGTCCTCTTCGACGCCGCCGCCAGCGCCGTCGCCGCCCTTCTGGCCGTCTGGACGCTGCGCTTCATCTTCGGCAGCGTGATTGAGCCGGGCCACACGATTTACTCCCTGACCTTCTTCCAGGCGCTCTTCCTCGCGGCGCTCATACAGGCCGCAGCCAGCGCGGCCGTCACAGTCCTCGGCGAGTCATACAAGATTCAGCAGTCCGTTTGGAGCAAGCGCGGGACGCTGCTTCTTTGGACGATCATCACGCACCTGGCGGGCGCGGTCGGTGCCTGCCTCGTGGCGCAGCTCATCTCGGGCATAGGCGACACGGCCTTCATCGCCTCGGCGGCCACGGCCTCAATCATCATCTTCGCTTACGGCCAGAACCTCACGAACACGAAGGCGGAGGCCGCGCCGCCCACATACGGCGGGAGCCTCAAGGAGAGTCCCGAGCGCTTCCGCAGCGCGTTCGACCACGCGGCAATCGGCATGACGCTCGTCTCGCCGGAGGGGCGCTGGCTACAGGTCAACCGCTCGCTCTGCGGCCTGCTCGGCTACACCGAGAGGGAACTGATGGAGACTGACTATCTGAAGGTCATTCACCCGAACGACCTGAGCGCGGCCCTGGCGAGCATCAAAGATTTGATGAAGGGCAAGGTGCAGTCCTGTCAGATAGAGAAGCGTTACGTACACAAGCAGGGGCACGCGGTCTGGGCGCTGTGGAGCGCGTCGCTCGCTCGCGATTCCTTCAGCAAGTCGCCGCACCTCATCTTCCAGATTCAGAACATCACGGACCGCAAGGAGGCCGAAGAGCGGCTGCTCCACGACGCCTTCCACGACGCGCTGACGGGGCTCCCGAACCGCGCGCTGCTGATGGATCACTTGAAACTCGCGCTCGCACGCTCGCAGCGCAACGACAAGGCCATGTTCGCGGTCATCTATCTTGACCTCGACCGCTTCAAGGTCATCAACGACTCTTTGGGCCACATGATCGGCGACCAGCTTCTCGTCGGCATCGCGCGCCGCCTGGAAAACTCCCTGCGTCCCGGCGACACGATAGCGCGCCTCGGCGGCGACGAGTTCACGGTCCTGCTGGAAGACATACAGGACCGCAACTACGTCGTCCAAATCGCCGAGCGCATCCAGCAGGAACTCTCGTCCCCGTTTAGCTTGAGCGGCCGCGAGGTCTTCACGACCGTCAGCATAGGGATCGCCATCAGCTCGAAAGAGTACCAGCAGACGGAAGACATCCTGCGCGACGCGGATACGGCGATGTATCGCGCGAAGGCGCTCGGCAAGGCCCGCTACGAAATCTTCGACAAGGGCATGCACGACCGCGCCACCAAGCTCTTGCAGTTGGAGACGGACCTGCGCCGCGCGATGGAGCGCGACGAGTTCTTCGTCTTCTACCAGCCCATCATGTCGCTTGAGACGGGCGGCTTGCGCGGCTTCGAGGCGCTCGTCCGCTGGCGTCACCCGGAGCAAGGGTTCATCTCTCCGAGCGACTTCATCCCCGTGGCCGAGGAGACTGGGATGATCGTCCAGATAGGCGAGTACGTCTTGAGAGAGGCGTGCCGGCAGATGCGGCAGTGGGAGATTGTCTTACCCTCCGACCCGCCGCTCTTCATCAGCGTGAATTTGTCGGTCAAACAATTCTCGCAGCCGAACCTCGTCGAGAGGGTGGCCGCCATCCTGCGGGAGACGCGGCTCGACCCGAAGAACCTGAAACTGGAGATCACGGAGAGCGCCGTGATGGAGAACGTCGAGACGGCGACGGAAATGCTCAGCCGCCTGCGCAATCTGGGCCTGCGGATTTCGATGGACGACTTCGGCACGGGCTACTCGTCGCTCTCGCACCTGCGCCGCTTCCCGATAGACACGCTCAAGATTGACCGCTCCTTCGTCACGCAGATGGGCGACGACGAAGAGAACGCGGAGATCGTCCGCACCATCGTCGGATTGGCACAGAACTTAGGGATGGACGTGGTGGCCGAAGGGGTCGAGACGCCCGAACAGGTCGAGACGCTGACGGCGCTCGGCTGCGAGTACGGGCAGGGCTACTTCTTCTCCAAGCCGCTCGACTACCAGCGCGCGGAGCAGTACATCTGCGAAACCTACTCGCCGCTGGCGACGGTGCTGGACGACCTGGTGACCGGCTACGACGCGCGGCTCACGTAAGAGACACACGGACTACAAGCCTGTGAGCTGGTTGATGCGCTCGCGCAAGGCACGAACGTAGCCCCTCATGGTCGTCTCGTCGTAATCGGCCGCGCGGAAGGCGTCCGCGAGTTGCTCGTCCGTCAGCCGCGCGAGGAGCGAGCCAATCCAGCGCGCGTGCTCGACGGGGATGCCGCGCATGGCCTTCTCTTTCTTGACCTCGCCGCGATAGTAGAACGGCTGTAAGACGGTCAGGTGGCCGAGGCCGCGTGGCCTCGTGTCGTAGTCGAACTCGACCACGCCGTCGTCAACACCACGGACAAACTTGGTCGAGAGGAAATCGTTAAGGTTGTTCTTCGTGCGCTTGCCGCCGAAGCCGCCCGCGCGCCCGAGAGTCGCGCCGAGGTCTGTGACGACGTAGCGCTTCTCACGCACCCCATTGGGGCCTTCGACGTAGAGGACGCGGTTGTTCGCCTTGCGCGCGTCGAAGTTGTTGAGCAGGATCATCAGGATTTTGAGCCCGCTCAGCTCTTTCGTGTCGTCGAAAGAGTTCTCCATCCAGCCCCACTCGTCGCCGCGCTCCACCTCTTTGCGGCGCGGCTCAAAGCGCGCGCCTCGGACCACGCCGCCGGAGACATATTCCCTGCCGCGCGAGAGGCGTTTCATCTCTTCGATACGCACTTCGGGGAAGTAGTACGCCTCTTCTGCGAAGTAGCCGACAGCCCAGACCAGCCGCGTCGAGACTGTTTCCGACTTCGCTTCGGGGCCGAGCTTGACGCGCCACTCGATGCCGCGCGCGTCCCTGACCTCGAACTTCGGCGACTCGCCGCTCTTGTCCTCCTCGACGAAGGTGAAAGGCGCGGCGGGCACGAGTTCCGCCGACCCCGGCCCATAGCGCAGGTCGCGCGCGGCGATGTCGCCGGGGTCTCGCCAGATGATTGGGAAGGCCGGCCGTTCGGCCCGCTGGGCCAACGAGGAAAACTGTGGGGAGAGATTGATTGCGAGCAACAGCAGTATTAGCGGGATCAACTTCCGCTGGCGCATAGAATGTTCCTTTCGCTCCTCACTCGTTTCCGGTCTCGTGCCGCGCGAGGCCGGGCTCGGGCAGTCTGACCAGTTCGTCTATCCTGCGGCGGACGGCGTCAGTCATCAGGCGGATTTCCGCAGGGCTGTAGTTGGCCGCGCGGAAGGCGTCGGCAATCTGCCGCTCGCTCAGGCGCGAGAGCAGACCGGCAATCCACTTCGCGTCCGCGAGCGAGATGTTCTTGAAGAGGCCGCGATTCTTTCCGCCGTAGCGGAAGGCCACGCGCTCCCCTTTGACCTTATCAATGAACCGCGACTGTGCGTAGTCCTTAGGCTTGCTGCGGCTGCGCGTGATGCGCCAGAAGAACGGCACGCGCCCGATCTTCCCGAACGTCGCGCCGAGGTCGCTGATGGCGTAGAGCGACTCGGCGACGCGGCCGTCGTTGCGGGCCGGGACGTATAGGATGACGTTGTTCGAGTCTTTGATGTCCCAGTTGTTGATGAGCCCCATCATCACAACCAGCCCCTGCAACTCGCGGCGTCCGACAAACGGGTTGCGTTTCCACTTCCACTCGCCCGCGCGCTCGACCCCCTCCGGCCGGGCCTCGAACCTGACGTTACTGAAACCATTGCCCTCGCACCTGCCCACTTTCTTACGCGGCTTCGGAGCGCCCTTGATGTGAACGCAGGGGACCAGGTAGTTGACCTCCGTCTGATAGCCTATGGCCCACAGGAGCCGCACGGCGGCCGTCTCGCTCTGGGCCTCCTTGCCCAGTTTCGCCACCCACTCGCGCCCCGCCGCGTCGCGCACGCGAAACTTGGGCGAATAGCCGCCCTTCTCCGCTTTGAGGAACGTCACGGCGCGCGTGTCCGGCCTCATCATTTCGCCGCCCGGACCGAGGAACAGGTCGCGCGACGGCAAATCGTCAGGCGCTCTCCAAAGGACCGGCCGGCCCGCCGGCACAGACTTCTTCTTCTTCTTGTCCTTGACCGCCAGCGCGGAGGGCGAAAAGTTCAGCACCAACAGCAGGGCCGCGACGAGCGCGGCGTAAACTCTCACACGTTTGCCCATAGTCTCCTCCCGCGAGGTCCGTGGATGAATTGACAAAGGGGAGTAGAAGGGGGGTCAGCCGACAGCTTACACTTGAAACGCTCATTGAATCCAGTCGGGCCGAGGGTGATTCGCGCGCGTCGCGAGCCAAAATGAGGTTCGGGCTTTAGCTTCAGGACTGCTACTATCTCGTCAAGAGGAAGTGACAAAGATGCGTAAATTACTTCTGGCCCTTGCGCTGACGGGTTTGTCGCTCGGCTGCGCGTTACCTGGGACGAGAGACGTGGGCGCACCGGCCGACGCCTCGCCCGGAACGGTCGAGTTCAAGCTGGCAGCGCCGAACGACGCCGCGATCATCGTCCCCGTGAAGATCAACGGTCGCGGCCCCTACGACTTCGTGCTCGACACGGGCGCGACCTTCACCTGCCTGGACAACCGTTTCGCGGAAGAGTTGAAGCTCCCAGAGTGGGACGGGCAGCCCGGCGTGGTCGTCGTCGGACCGGGCGGCAGCGGGATGAAGCTCTTGAAGGCCGCGACGTTTGAAGTCGGGGGCGCAAAGGCAACGGGGCTGACCGTCTGCTCTATTGACCTGAACAGGATGGCCCCGCCGGGGCTCGGCATCAAGGGGCTGGTCGGCTTGAACTTCCTGAAGTCGTACCGCGTGGCGATTGACTTCGAAAAGAAACTACTGAAGTTGGAGAAGCCGTAGCGCAGGCGTCAGAAATTTAAGTTCGCGTAGGAGAAGTAAATGAAAAGAGCGTTGATTGCAATTCTCATTTGCGGTTTAGCCACCAACGTCGCCTTGGCCCAGAATAAGCCTTGCCGCCCGGCCAAACACGCGAGGCTTCCGGCCATCACGGAGCTGACTTATCACAAGGCTAGAAAGAGACTGCTCGCCGCCGGGTGGCAACCTCTTCGGACGAAGTCTTTGAACGAAGCCGATTCCGACCCGGACATTGCCTACGGCAATGGACGCGTCTTCTGGAAGAGAGGGTACGTGGAGGTCGAGTCGTGTTCCGGGACCGGTGTGGCCGCCTGCTCATTTCTCTTTGAGGATGCCTACGGGAATCGGCTCCGCGTCGCGACGGCGGGAGAGGAATCGCCCCGAGAGAAAGCCTACGCGCGAGTGACGGGCTTTCGCTTCGATTGCGATTAGCGGAAAGAGAAGGGCCGGGATGTGATATAAGGGCCGCGACAACAGGCGCGGGCGAAAAGGTCAATTGCGATGATCACCACTTTCCAGCATCACATCTCCAAAGAGCAGGCGCGCTTTCCGGGCGCGACGGGCGAGTTCACACTGCTCGTCTCGGGCATCTCGCTCGCCACGAAAATGATCGAGGCGCAGGTCAGGCGCGCGGGGCTCTCCGGCATCCTGGGTTCGCTCGGCGGCGTCAACGTGCAGGGCGAGGTGCAGCAGAAGCTGGACGTTTACGCCAACGAGGCTTTGATACATTGCCTGAGCCAGCGCGGGAGCCTGGGCATCATCGCCTCCGAAGAGAACGAGGAGCCCATCCTGCTCGGGCACGAGCGCGCCGACGCCACCTACGCCATCGTCTTCGACCCGCTCGACGGCTCCTCGAACATAGATGTGGCCGTCACAATTGGCACAACCTTCGCCATCTTCCGCCGCCCCGAAGTTGACAAGGCCGACGACCCGCTCGCGTGGGTGCTTCAGCCCGGAAAGAAACAGGTCGCGGCCGGCTACATCGTCTACGGCTCCTCGACCGTGCTCGTCTACAGCGCGGGCAGCGGCGTCCACGCCTTCACGCTCGACCCGGCCATAGGCTCATACATCCTGACGCACGAGAATTTGCGCATCCCGCCGCAGGGGCATTACTACTCCATCAACGAGTCTTACTGCGACCGCTGGCCCGATGGTTACCTGGGTTACCTGAAGCGGCTGCGCTCCGGCAAACTGGGCCACCGCTACTCGTGCCGGTTCGTCGGCTCTATGGTCGCGGACTTCCACCGCACGCTCCTGCGCGGCGGCGTCTTCATCTACCCGCCGAATACGGACTACCCGGAGGGGAGGCTGCGGCTCCTGTACGAAGCCAACCCCGTGGCCTTCCTCGCGGAGCAGGCGGGCGGCGCGGCCAGCGACGGAGCGCGCCGCGTCCTGGACGTGCAGCCGCACGACATACATCAGCGGACGCCGCTCGTCGTCGGCGGCCCAATCGAGATGGAAGAGTTCGAGCGCTGCATGCGCGCGGGGTGAGGTCAACGCAGAACTGGGCCATCTAAGTCTGACTCCGTAGTGCCCAATCTTTCTCCGAAAGTCGCGCCAAATATCCCCAGGTCAGCGAGTGCAGTTCCGCAACTCAGATACCACTTAACACTCATTGATTTTCTGTCCGCTGAATCCAACCCATAACTAATCACAACCTCTTCATCACAGGGCACGCCTCGAAAAGTGACGAACCCCTGGCTGTCAGTCGTCTGGCGGAAGGTCTGCGTGCTTGATTGCAGAGTCACCTCGACCCCGTCCGCCACTGAATAGGCCGACGCGCCTTGATAAAGAAGCCGCAGGCGGATTGCGCTCGATGAAGGCGGCGCGGGCGTGGGCGTCGGCGTCGGCTGGCTTGATTGGAAAGGAGAGGGCTGCTCGCTGGTGTTCGCCGAAAAAGAAGGCGTCCGCTCAGCGATTGAGTCTGATTCATATGAGGTTGAGCGAGTCCTGTTGAACCTGTAAGCGTACAGGAGAGCGAATCCCACAGTCGTGATTAGTAAAACGGAGAGAAGAATCCAAATTAATCTCTTCGACCGCGACACGGGTTTTTCTATTGGCGGTTGTTCTGGGTGAATCGTTGTTCCGTGCGAAGGGCCGCGCGGAGCGGCGGCGTACACTTGCTGCGGGCGCGGCGGCTCCTGTGCCACTTGTTTGGGCCGAACCGGCTCGCGGCTTTCGTGCGGCGCTGCGCCCACTTGTGTCGGCAGGTCCGCGATTGGCGAAGGCGGCTCATTCGTTCTCGTCCTCAATAATGCCTGGCGCATCTCGGCCGCGGACTGGAAACGAGCTTCGGGTTCTTTCTCTAACGCGCGTTTTACTAACTCACGCAGCCGCTCCGGGATTGACGCTGGAAGCGGCTCGGGGTCGCGCGTGACTATCGCCATCAAGAGCGAAGGTATGTCGGTCTGCGGGAACGGCAGGCGGCCCGTCAGGAGTTGGTAGAAGATGACGCCGACCGACCAGATGTCCGTCCGCTCGTTGCGCTTTCCGTCAAAAGCTTCGGGCGACATGTAGGCGGGCGTCCCCGTCGCGACCGTGCTCTTTGAAGTGGTCTTCAGAATGCGCGCGATGCCGAAGTCCGCGAGGCGGGGCCTTTCGTGCTGAAGCAGTATGTTGTCGGGTTTGACATCCCTGTGAATGATGCCGAGCCTGTGCAGGTGCTCAAGCCCGGCCAGGATGCCGAGCGTCATCTCGACGGCCGCTTCGACGGTCGGGGCCTTGCCTCCGTGTGCTTCAAGCCAGTTCGAGAGCGAGCCGTCGGGCGCATACTCGCTGACGATGACGACCTGGCCGTCGTATACGTCGGCGTCAATGAAGGTGAGGACGTTGGCATGGCCGCTCGCGTGGACCCAGAGCGAGGCTTCCTGCTTGACGGCGTCGAGGTCTACGTCTTCGTCGTTGGGGAGCTTGAGCGCGACTTTCGTCGTGGCGAGGACGGTGCGCTTCTCCGCCAGCCAGACGACGCCGAAAGCGCCACGCCCCAATTTTCTGACGAGAGTGTAAGGCCCGATTGTGTCGTTCGGCTTAGCCATCAAGGCTCGTGAGAAAGCTGCTGATTAGACTGAATGCGAGGGCCGCCGGGCGCGTATCTTACCTCATACGCGGCAAACATGAAATGAGAGCGCGGGGCGACGGGCGAAAATCGGCGCGTCGTTATCTTTCCGGCACAGTCTCTTTCTGTGCCAGACTTATCCAGGTGAGGATCATGACCCAGAGTGTCAGGGCCAGTGTGAAGAGCGGGAACTGCAAGAGCGGCGGCAGGCAGTAGATGAAAATCACGACGGGCAGCCAGAAGCCGAGGGCGCTGATGACTGTCGGGAGTATCTTCTGTTTGTAAAAGCG